>JADFRU010000103.1:0-6037 GCA_022561115.1 Chloroflexota bacterium
GCCAGCGCGCACAGCACAGCGAGTACGCGCGCCCGCGCCCCAGATGTCGATCGCTGCGTCGATGGTCAGGCCGACTCCCGGGGTGTTATCTATCGCGATGACCTGGTGATTCTCGATGGCTCCCGCTTCGGCTCCGGCAACACACGGACTGCTCCTGAGCTTCCCCATCACCTGTGCCGTGCGACCAACCTGCGGTAACGTAGGCGTCCCAGGCAACCCGGGAAGCGGACGCCGTGGGCGTGAACGACTCATCGGGGCAGAGGATAACCGGGGAACGACCGGGGAATGACCGGGAACCCTCCAGACAATACCCCACGCAAAGACCCCCGGAACGACCCGGGATAGACCCCGGAAGACACCAAGGAGAGACATGGTCCAGACGAAAGACATCGAACGGCCCGACAAAGCGCTTGTTGAAGGCCTGTCAATGATCGGCAGCGCGACCGCGACCGGCGAGCTTGCCCGGCTCGGTGTGCGGGACGCCCAGATCCTTGGCCCGCGCTCCTATACAACCGGAAAGTCGATCTGCGGCCCGGCGATCACCCTGCAATACATGCCGATGCGCGAGGATCTGTACCCGCTGGAAGAGTACAAGGACCCGGAAAAACAGCTGCACCGCCATGCGCTTTATCACACGCAACCCGGTGACGTGGTGGTTGTGGACGCCAGGGGAGACATGTCCAGCGGCGTCTTTGGCTCGATGATGCTGACCTATTTCAAGGGACGTGGCGGCGCGGGCATCGTCATCGACGGAGTGATCCGTGACGTTGAGGAGGCGGCCAAGCTGGGCCTCGGCATGTGGCTGCGTGGAGTGTCCCCAAACCACCACACCCAGGCCGGCATCATGCCGTTTGCCGTCAACGAGCCGATCGCCTGCGGCGGAACGCTCGTAATGCCGGGTGACATCATCATCGCCGACGACGACGGCGCTGTGAACGTGCCGTTGGCCCTCGCACAGGAGTTGCTGGAGAAGGCGTCCGGGCACGTGGAGTGGGAAGAGTTCACGCGCATACGGCTGCTGGAGGGCGGGGACCTGAGGAAGTACTACCCGCTCCGGGATGATGCCCGGGCGGAATACGAGGAGTGGAAGAAAGCACAGGGGTAGATCCCGGCTCCCCGGGACACCTCCCAGATCGGTTCCCGGGAAAATCACGCGGGAACTGCGGTGTTCGCGGGATGCCGATGCCGCCGTGACGGTGGTACCCTGATAGGCGACGAAATTCGCCGGGACACGCGACACGCCATATTTAGCGCCTGTCCTGATCAAGCAACGCACGGTCCGGAACGCGGGATCGACCGCTATTTCCGGACCGTTTCGCGTATCCCGAAGCACATTCCGGGTTCGTTCGCAAATCAGACCCAGTTCGCAATTCCGGTTTCAGACCCAACAGAGGAATCATGACCACCCTGACTCGCTCCGATCGCCGCAACGTAGCGATCATCGCCCACGTCGACCACGGCAAGACGACGCTGATCGACGCAATGCTCAAGCAATCCGGAGCATTCAGCGCCCACGAAATGATCATCGATCGCGTGATGGACTCCACCGACCTGGAGCGCGAAAAGGGCATCACCATCCTGGCCAAGAACACGGCCGTCTGGTGGGGTGAAACCAAGATAAACATCATCGACACACCCGGCCACGCAGACTTCGGTGGTGAGGTGGAACGCGGGCTCACGATGGTGGACGGCGTGCTACTCCTCGTTGACGCCAGTGAAGGGCCGCTTCCGCAGACCCGCTTCGTCCTGAGGAAGTCGCTGGAAGCGCACCTCCCGGTGATCCTCGTCATCAACAAAATTGACCGGGCTGACGCCAGGATCAAGGAGGTTGTGGACGAGGTCTACGAGCTATTCCTGGACCTGGACGCCACGGACGACCAGATCGATTTTCAGATCGTCTACACAAACGCCCGGACCGGGACGGCGACGCTCGATGTCGAGATGCCGGGGATAGACCTGGACCCGCTGTTTCAGATGATCCTGTCCCACATCCCGGCGCCGGAGTATGAAGAGGGCCATCCCCTGCAGGCGCTGGTGACCAACCTGGACGCCTCGCTTTACGTCGGACGGCTGGCGCTCTGCCGCGTGCGGCAGGGCACGATACGCCGGGGCCAGCAGGTCGCGCACTGCCGGATCGATGGGACCACCGAGCGCGTGAAAATCACTGAACTGTACGTAACAGAGGCTCTCAACCGGGTCGACGCGGAAGAGGCCGGCCCGGGCGAAATCATCGCCATCGCCGGACTGCCGGACGTGACCATCGGCGAGACCCTTGCTGACCTGGATGACCCGCGACCGTTGCCGGTCATCAACGTTGATGAGCCAAGCCTGTCGATGACGATCGGCATCAACACATCGCCGCTTTCAGGCCGGGACGGTGACAAGCTCACGGCGCGCCAGCTGGAAAACCGGCTGAACCAGGAAATAATCGGCAACGTCTCGATCAAAGTGCTGCCTTCCGACCGGTCCGATACATGGATCGTCCAGGGCAGGGGAGAGTTGCAGCTGGCGATTCTCATCGAGACGATGCGACGCGAGGGGTTTGAGCTGACCATCGGTAAGCCGCAGGTAGTCACGAAGATGATCGACGGCAAGCTGCATGAACCGATGGAGCGGCTTTCGATAGACGTGCCAGAGGCGCACATGGGCGCGATCCCGCAGCTTATGGCGTCACGCAAGGCCCAGATGATCCAGATGATCAATCATGGACAGGGTCGCGTGCGAATGGAGTATGTCGTCCCGGCGCGTGGACTGATCGGGTTCCACAACGAGTTCCTGATCGAAACCCGCGGCACCGGGATAGCGAATCACGTATTTGAGGGCTACGAGCCGTGGCACGGCGAACTGCGAACGCGGCACACGGGAAGCCTTGTGGCGGACCGCTCCGGGCAGACCACCGGATACGCGTTGCAGAGCCTCCAGGACCGGGGCCAGCTATTCGTCGCACCGGGCACGCAGGTCTACGAGGGCATGATCGTCGGCGAGAACCCACGCTCCCAGGACATGGATGTGAACCCGACGCGGCCCAAGAAACAGACCAATATGCGGGCAGCATCGGCGGACGCCACGGAGCATCTCGCAGCGCACCGGACTCTGACGCTGGAAGAGGCGCTGGAGTTCATCATGGCGGACGAGTGCCTGGAGGTGACGCCGAAAGTGGTTCGCCTGCGCAAGGCGACGCTCGGCCAGCTCCAGCGCGGCCGGGAACAGGGCCAGAGGAAGCACGCAAAAGCGGGGTAAGGCGCGCTTTGGAGTACGTTTCACAACGTAGGGGCGTATGGCAATACGCCCGAGGGTGGAGCAAGCTCCACCCCTACGCGCCGGCCGCTGACAGCGCCCTGAGGTTCTCGAAGGGCGACCGCCGATGCGTTGCGCCCCCGGGGTAACCACCCCCAAACTCCCTCCTGAATCAAGAGGGGGCTGTCCCGGGCCTCCGCCCTGGTAGGGAAGAAGTTCGGAGGTGGGCCGCGTTGTGGGACGACACGTTGAATGCGGCGACCGGACGGCGGCCTTTCAACCTCACGGATGCCGCTGGTCCCCTCACGGTCGCAGGCTGAATCGGCGTTTCCCTACAATGCACACTTCGAGCGCCGGCTCATTTGAACGCCTGCGCTCAACTAGTTGCATGTGCAATCAATCGTCGTAAGTTCAATCGATAGAAGGCCCACGCTGTCTGATCTGATCCTTCCCGGAAAGGGTGCGCTACTGGCGGTCCGGGACGCGCTACAGGCTGCTCCGCCTCCGGTTTCCTGGCGTGTGGTGGCCCGCGATCTGGACGCCAGTAACCGATTCCAGGTTCTCCTTGACGATGACCGGACGATACAGGTGACGCCCGATCCTGAGCCTCGCCATTACGTGCCGGGCGGCGAAATCTCGTTGATCGACCTGCTCTTCTACTACCCGAGGCGGCCCATCGGCGGAGCGAACGCGCTGAACTGGGCGCATCGGTTTACCGACAGGCTGAACTGGCACCTCGTGACCGGCGTCGCCCTGGTGGATAACGACACCGACCTTGGACCTTACGGCTCGATGTGGCTGAAGCACGTCATCAATCTGCGCGGCGGCGTCACGGCCGGGTACCTTGCGAATCAGGTCGACGCCTTTATCGCGTCGATGGAGATAGTTCGGCGCCTGCACGAGGCGGAGCCGGACAGTCCGCTGGCGGATGGCAAGTGGATGGGGCGCGGGTGAGCGACGGCTGGAAGACCTGAAAGTTCTGGTGACGAGCGATGCCGTGCCCGTGCAGCCGCTCGGTTCAAGCGCCCGTGCGCGCGCGACTAAATTTTAGCGATTGCCGGCTCATCCCTTTTGCAGTTCGGGCAGTCCCCGCATCCGTGGGAAGTACCGTCAGCGTGGCGGCAGATTCCGTCTCCGTCGCCATGACCGTGGCCGTGACCTCCGCAGGCATGCACGCCGTCCGGGCCGACGCACGCCATCGGGTCTGCAGGTTCAATGGTTGGCAGTTCCGGGTCAGTCCTGCCGGATGATTCGCTTGCGTGGCTGTGCATGTCGCCTCCCGGATCGACTAAACGTCGACCAAACAGTTCGCTAATCGCGACGAGAGGCTACTAACGGACCGGGGACGCGGGTGTGAGGGAAGCGTGATGACGCCCGGAATCACACGAGGGAGAAGGTTTCTTCGGCCAGGTTTGCGACGTGATTGCCGATCACCAGTGAAGCGGTCGCTCCCGGTGAGGGAGCGTTCAGCACATGCACCGCACCCTCGGTCTGTGCGATGCGGAAGTCATCCAGCAGGTTGCCTTTATTGTCGACCGCCTGCGCCCGAACGCCGGACCCGCCGACGCCCAGGTCTGACTTCTGGATTTCCGGGATCATCTTCTGGAGGTCCTTGACGAAAACACTCTTCCTGAGCGATCGATTCACCTCGTAGAAACCGGTCTTCCAGTCCCGGGCCGTCATCCTCCAGAACCCGCCGAACGTGAACGTCTCCCAGCTGTCGCCGATCGAGAAGTCCCGTTTCCGGTAGCCCTCGCGCCGCATGGCAAGGACGGCGTTCGGCCCGGCCTCCACGTAACCCTTCATGTTGTGCGTGAAGTGCACGCCCAGGAAAGGGAACTCCGGGTCCGGCACCGGATAGATCAGGTGCTTGACCAGGTACTCACGTTCTTTCTTGATGGTGTAGTACTCGCCCCGGAACGGGATTATGCGCAAACCCGGGTCCACGCCCATCATCCGGGCGACGCGGTCGGAGTGCAGTCCGGCGCAGTTGATAACGTTCTTCGTCCGGTACTCTGCCTTCTCCGTCTCGATGTAGATGACGCCGTCGTGGCGTTCGAAGCCCTCCACCTGGGAGTTCAGGTGAAGCTCGCCGCCGCTCGCCTGCACCTTCTCTGCGTACACCCGTGTCACGTCCTGGTAGTTGACGATGCCGGTTTTCGGAGAAAATAGCGCGGCGATTCCCTTGACGTGAGGTTCAAGCTCGGCCAGTTCGTCCTGGTCGACCAGTCGCAGGCCTTCGACCTGGTTCGCTTTGCCTCGCTCCTCAAGCGTCCTGAGTCGCTCGAGCTGCCCCTCGTCCGCGGCGACGATCACCTTTCCGATCTCCCGGTAAGGGATCTCGTTCTCCTGGCAAAACTTCACCATGGAGGCGCGGCCCTCGACGCAGTACCGCGCCTTGAACGAACCGGGCCGGTAGTAGATGCCGGAGTGGATGACTCCGCTGTTGTGGCCGGTCTGTTGCTGGGCGATGTCGCCGCCCTTTTCGAGGATGGCGATCTTGAGGGCGGGGTGGCGTCCTAGCAACGTCAGGGCGGTCGATAGACCGATTATCCCGGCGCCGACAATGGCGATGTCGTACTGAGTATCTGCCAATCGAGGGTTCCAGGATTTTGGGGTAGCGCTATTAAAGAGCAGCCGGGGAAGGCTATCACGGGTGGTCGCGTCTGGAGGGAGGCGCCTGTGACGCCTCAGGGATTGCTCGGGCCAGGGTTTCGTGTTGGGGCGGCCCTTCGAGAGGCTCAGGGCGCGGCCCGGTGTCTGCTTTCTCAGAGCGCGGCCCGGTGTCTGCTTCCTCGGG
>JADFRU010000104.1:0-6019 GCA_022561115.1 Chloroflexota bacterium
AAGAGATCGCCTGGCGAATCGAGGTGGCTGTGCGCGAGCAGGGGGCGGAATCGTTATCGTTTCCGACCATCGTCGGCTCCGGACCTAACGCCGCGCTACCGCACCACCGCGCCGGCGAACGCAAAATCCGGGAGGGCGAGTCGATCGTTATCGACATGGGAGCCCGGTACCGGGGTTATTGCAGCGATCTCACGCGCACCGTCGTTGTCGGTGAGCCGGACGACCAGTTCAAGAAGGTGTACGACACCGTTCTGGCGGCGCAACTGACGGCGATCGAGAGCGTAGAGGCCGGTATGACCGGGGCCGAGGTCGACAATCTGGCGAGGGCCGTGATCGTTGAGGCGGGCTATGGCGAGCTTTTCGGACACAGCCTCGGCCACGGTGTCGGACTCGAAGTCCACGAAGCGCCGTGGGTAGCTTCCCGGGTGGAAGATAAACTCAGGGATGGAATGACGTTTACCATCGAGCCCGGGATCTACATCTCAGGCTGGGGCGGCGTGAGGATCGAGGACATAGTGGTGCTGGAGAACGGCAGGGCACGCGTGCTCAGCCACGCCCCGAAGATCGATACGTAGCGCCACACACCGCCCCGGTGTGTGGCGCCCGTCAAACGCCCGGGCCAACGACCAGAGCGGATTCAACCACCAGGAGCAAGCGATTTTCAGAACCTCGCCGGACGGGCCAACTACATTTCAGCCGGATTCCAAATACTTCCCGGATACCTCCCAGACACTTCCCAGACACTTCAAGGACCACAGAATGACCATCAGCTCAGGTGAGATTCGACGCAACATGAGCATCCTCTTCGAGGGAGAGGTGTACATCATTGTTGAATGGCAGCATCGCCAGGCGCCGAAAGCCCCGCCGACCCTCACCCTGAAGTTGCGTAACGTCAAAACCGGCAACGTGTATGAGCGCAAGGTCCAGGGCAATCAGAAACTGACCGCAGCGCCGATGGACCGCCGTTCGTCACAGTACCTGTACTCGGACGGCGATATCCACACGTTTATGGACAACGAGAGTTACGACCAGTTCCCGATAACCGAGGACGTGCTCGGCGACGCGATGAAATACATTAAATTGGGCGAAAGCCTGGACGTGCTCTTCTATGAAGAGGCCGTTATCCAGGTGGAACCTCCGATTACGGTGAACCTGGAGGTGACGGAGACCGAGGCGGCGGTGGCCGGCAACACGGCGACCGGCGCTACCAAGCAGGCCACCCTTGAGACCGGAATCACGGTCACCGTGCCGCTATTCGTCAACGCTGGCGACATGCTCAAGGTGGATACGCGAACGGGTGACTACCTGGAGCGCGTCAGCAAATAGGCGTCATCTTCAGAATTTCCTGCCCATGCAACGCCTGATTCGTAACGACCGGGTGAACTTGAAGAATGCAGACATTCATCTCATTCGCGCGAAGGCGGGATTCCAGGCCGCGCGCGGAACTGGCCGGGGTGTGTCCAGGTTGTGCACGCGTACGTGACGGCAGTGCGGACGCGATCCCGGAGCGGTGGCCTATATTTCGGCCGCGGACTGGCGGGACGGGATCAAGCAAGCGTTCGCCGGATGGAGCGTTCACCGGATTCCCGATCGCACGGGAATGACCGGCGATTCCAGGCGATCACACCGGGTTGTGACAGGACACCGGCTATCCTTCCCCATCGCTTCATCGGGTCAGGACTGAGGCCTCAAGTAAACGCGGACAACGGGCCATGTGAGGGAGACCGTCCCATCGAAAACAACATCCGCTGGCAGGTTTCGTGACGACGCAAACGGCCCTTACGGTCTCCCAGGTAGCGAACTATCTCAAGGACCTACTTGAGGCAGACCCCATCCTGGCTGACCTGTGGGTCACCGGCGAGGTCTCAAACCACGTACGGGCGGGGTCAGGCCACCACTACTTCACGCTCCGCGATGCAGAGGGCGCCATCCGTTGCGTCCAGTTCAGGCCGGCCCGTGGTTCCGAGTTCTTGCAGGACGGCGCCCAGGTCCTCGCCCACGGCCGTATCTCCATCTACACCGTGCGCGGCGACCTCCAGTTTTACGTCGACCAGGTCAAGCCGGAAGGCGTTGGCGCTCTCCAGCAGGCGTTTGAGGAACTGCAACGACAACTGGACGCAGAGGGACTGTTCGGCATCGCCCGGAAGAGGGAACTTCCGGGATTCCCTCGCCGCATCGGTGTCGTCACATCTCCCACAGGCGCCGTTATCCAGGACATCACCAACGTCCTGCAGCGACGGTATCCGCTGGCGGAACTCGTACTCGCTGCGACCCCTGTACAGGGCGATTCTGCGGCTCCCGGGATCGTCAACGCCATCGGCGCGTTGAACTCTGAACCGGGCATTGACGTCATAATCATCGCCCGCGGCGGCGGTTCGATAGAAGACCTGTGGGCCTTCAATGAAGAGATAGTCGCACGGGCCATCTTTGCCTCCGATATCCCGATCGTCAGCGGCGTCGGCCACGAGACGGACGTCACCATCGCCGATCTCGTCGCTGATGTGCGAGCGCCCACCCCTTCCGCAGCGGCGGAGCTTGTCGCTCCCGACCGCCGTGAACTGACGGCAGCCGTCGCCGGGTTCGCCCAGACCCTCTCGGACAGGACGTCCCGTCTCGTTTCTGACCAGCGGATGCGCCTGGAGCAGGCCGTTGACCGGCTCGGGTTCCTGGCCCCGGACACACGGATGCAGCGGCAGCGCGTAGATGACCTGTTGCGGGCTGCAGGGCAGGCGGTTGGACGGTCACTGGACATCCACCGCGAACGACTCCGTTCACTGGAACGCCAGTTGTCAACGCTGGACCCGTCCGCCATCCTTGCGCGCGGCTACGCCGTCGTCCGGGGAGAAGACGGAGCAACCATCAAATCCATCGCTGGCCTGGCCCCGGGTGACTCCCTGGATTTGGCGCTGGCCGATGGCGAGGTGAGCGCAGAAATTCGATCGTTGCGACCGCGACGCGGTGACGGACCGTCCGCTCGCTGATAACCTGAGCACAGTGAATCGTCACGGTCGTCGTGCCGGTTCACAGACAGCAGGATTTCACCAGATATGAGCCCCAGACAAGCGCGACAGGATACCGGCGTCAACGGCGATTCAGGACCGGTTAATTTCGAAGACGCCTTCACCAAACTTGAGGATATGGTCCGCAATCTTGAGGCGGGCCCGCTCACACTTGATGAATCGACGCGCCTGTTTGAAGACGGCATGGGCCTCGCGAAACGCTGTAATGAGCTGCTGTCTGCAACCGAGCTGAAGGTGACACGCCTCCAGACCGCGTTCGCAGAACAGATGCGCTTCGTGCCAGACGACGCCCCTGATGACTCCGGGGACGAATCCGACGACGTTGACGACTAGCGCCGATCAGCCTGCGAACCGGGTTCCGCTCAGACTCGGCTGGTTTTCGACCGGTCGCGGGGAGGGCTCCCGGGGGCTGCTAACGGCCACCCTGGACGCCATCGACTCCGGCCGACTCAACGCACAGATCCAGTTCGTGTTCGTCAACCGTGAACACGGGCAACACAAAGGTACCGACCGGTTTTTGGACCTGGTCGAGTCGCGTGGCATCCCGCTCGTCATGCTATCGTCGCAACGATTCAGGACCGAACATGGCCGGCGCCCCTGGGCCGAGCTACGAGGTCTGTTCGACGAGGCGGTGATGGACCTGCTCCGGCCTTACACGGTCGATGTCTCGGTCACGGCGGGTTACATGCTGATCGCCCCGGTCCTGTGCCGGCACTTCATCATGGTGAACCTCCATCCTGCGCTGCCTGGAGGACCGATCGGCATGATCGACCAGGTAATCTGGGAACTGATCCGCAGCCGCGCTGACGAGTCCGGCGTGATGATCCACGTCGCCACCGAGGACCTGGACCTCGGCCCCGTTGTCGCCTACTGCCGCTTCCCGCTCAACGGGCCTCGATACCGGGATGCGTGGTCCGGTATCGGCGGCAGAACCATTGAGGAACTCAAGGCAGACCCCGGTGAGGACCTGGCCCTGTTCAAGGAGATACGTGCCGGGGGAGTGGAGCGGGAACGGCCGTTGCTGGTCGCCACGCTTGGCGCGATCGAGGACGGCCGGATAGAACTCAACGCTGCGGAAGACACCGTGGCGCTGGACCTCACGGACGAGATCGAGTCTGTCCTGGCCCGGACATAGAGGGCCGGGAACGGCTCTGCGCCGTTACGCGAAAACGGGGCCCGACACAGTAAATCGAAGCCCCGTGTTCCCTCGTCAGCCGGACGAAACGTCCGGCCCGGGATTACGCCGCAGATCGTTCCGTTATCTTGAACTCGATCGGTGAACCCTCGCCATCTAGCAGCAACGGCGGCGCTCCTTCAGTGACCGTGCGCTCCTCGATAACGC
The DNA here is from genome assembly GCA_022561115.1 of Chloroflexota bacterium. Lineage (GTDB taxonomy): Bacteria > Chloroflexota > Dehalococcoidia > Lucifugimonadales > Lucifugimonadaceae. The sequence continues at coordinate 4,363 of JADFRU010000104.1, forward strand.
AGCGTTCCACCGAATCCATCGATGGAATCTCGTACATGATGTCGAGCAACGTCTCTTCAAGAATGGCCCGCAGTCCACGGGCGCCGGCGCGGCGCTTCTTGGCGTCAACCGCCATCGCCACAAGCGCAGCCTGCTCAAACTCCAGCTCCACCTCATCCATCTTGAACAGCAACTGGTACTGCTTGATGAGCGCGTTCTTCGGCTCCGTCAGCACATCTACCAGTTCCGATTCGCTCAGGTCGGACAGTCCAACGGACAACGGCACGCGGCCGATGAACTCCGGTATGAAACCGTACTCCAGCAGATCTTCCGGCGTCACAAGGGTGTAGATCTGGTCCTGATCGTCCTCACTCTGACGCTTGACCCCGGTGGCGCCAAAGCCCATCGTCGTGCCTGAGGTGAGGCGCCGCTCGATTATGTGGTCAAGGTCTTCAAAAGCGCCGCCCAGGATGAACAGGATATTCGTCGTGTCGATCTGGATGAACTCCTGGTGCGGATGCTTGCGCCCGCCCTGTGGCGGAACGCTGGCGACCGAGCCCTCCAGTATCTTCAGGAGCGCCTGCTGCACCCCTTCACCTGAGACGTCGCGCGTGATCGACGGGTTCGCCGCCTTACGGGCGATCTTGTCGATCTCGTCTATGTAAATGATCCCCTGCTCGGCCCGCGAGATGTCAAAATCTGCCGCTTGAATCAAACGTAGAAGGATGTTCTCCACGTCCTCGCCGACGTATCCGGCTTCCGTCAACGGCGTGGCGTCCGTAATGGCAAACGGGACATCCAGAATCCGGGCGAGCGTCTGCGCCAGGTGCGTCTTACCGGACCCGGTCGGGCCGACCAGCATGATGTTTGTCTTCTGGAGCTCTACGTCAGAGTCCGGGCCGGGGCGCCATATACGCTTGTAGTGGTTGTACACGCCCACGCTTACGACGCGCTTGGCCCGCTCCTGCCCGATTACGTACTCGTTCAGCTTTTCGAACACCTCGCGCGGGGTCCGGGGCAGGCCGTGGGGGGTTGCTTTAACCGGCGTTTCATCGTCCGCGATGATCTGGTGGCAACGGTCCACACACTCATCGCAAATGAATATCTTTGACGGACCTGCAATTAACCGCCGCACCGCCTGCTGCGACTTGCCGCAGAAGGAACAGACGTAAGTCTCGGGCGGTTGACCCTCTGGGCCCTGGGGAGTGGTTGTTGTCATCGCCTCTACCGGACCTTCGCCGCCGTCGCCCCATGCGCGTTCAAAGCGCCTGGACCGGCGTAGCGGCGAGCTGGATGGTCGTGAATAATTTAATCAGCCGCCTGGGTGTCCCCCTCTGCAGCGTCTTCTGGCTTCCGGAGCACCTCATCAATGAGACCGTACTCGACCGCCTGTTCCGCCGTCATGAACCGGTCGCGGTCGGTATCGCGGGCAATCGTGTCGTACGACTTGCCCGTGGATTCCACGAGAATCCCCCTGAGTGTGTCCTGCAGACGCAGAATCTCACGGGCGTGGATCTCGATATCGCTGGCCTGACCTGACGCACCGCCCATGGGCTGATGCATGTGGATGGTGGAGTTGGGCAGCGCGTAACGCTTGCCCTTCTGCCCGGCGGCGAGCAGTATCGTGCCCATGCTCGCAGCGGCGCCGACGCAACTCGTCTAAACCTCGGCGCTTAGC
>JADFRU010000105.1:0-5994 GCA_022561115.1 Chloroflexota bacterium
AGAAGAACGGCGGGTTTGAGTAGTTTTCGGTCGCCACGCAAAAAGAGGCGGCCCCGTGCGGGCCGCCCCTGTGGCCGATGACGCGCAGGGCGCGGCGTCACCTCGGCCATGACTCCCGTTATCGCACGGTTATCGAGGCGATCATCGACGGGTGTACTTCGCAGAAGTAAGCGAAGGTTCCCGCGGTGTCAAACGTGTGCGTGAACGTCCCCTCCTTCGTGAACGTGCTGCTTCTGAACTCCGGAGAGCCGTCAACGCTCGGCGAGTCGCCGTGGCTGACCGTGTGAGGAGCGTTGTCCCGGTTGGTCCACGTGACGGTGCTGCCGAGGGCGATCGTCAGGTTTTCCAACCGGAAACCTGCGATGTCAGTCTGGACGATCGCGTCGTTTGGAGACCCGCCGCCGGAGCCGTTCTCCTCTACGGCCACAGCGGTCGCGGGCGGGGCCGCCGCCACTTCCGGTTCATCGCTTCCGCAGGCGATTGCGCCGAGCATGAGCGCAGCGCCGACCCCCAGCCACAGGTTCCTCCAGGGCAACCATGATCGGACTATCTCAATACCCGTCATCGGTATCGATCGCAATGTTGACGGGGGCGCTGCCGCCTGAGCTCGCGGCCGGCGCCCCGTCCTCAAGGTTCCCGCACGCCGTGTAGACAGCTATCTCGTCGCCGGACTTGTGCAGGTTCACGGCAAAACCGGCGCGCATGACGTTGGAGATCGACTGGTCGATCACCGTCACCGAGCGTCCATCCACGAGGTTGGTCAACGGGAATTTAACGTCTCCGAGGGCGTCACACGTGCCCTCGTGGATGTGGACCGGCTGCGCAAGCCCTGCGGCCGCCGAACCGACGCTGATGATTACCGCCGTCTCGCCGCCAAGGTCGATGAAGGTCACCGAGCCGTCCTGCGCCGAGCCGTCGATCGAGCCCAGCGTGAAGGTGCTCGCCTTGTCGCCGCGCGGCACGTCGCCGCAGGCGATGTACACGCCGATCTCGTCGCCGGACTTGTGGCCGTTGATGGTGAACCCGCCGGTCGTGATCTCCGCCAGCGAGGCCTTGACGTTGGTCACCGAGCGGCCGTTCACGACGTTGCTAAGGGCGAACGCAACGTCGCCGAGCGTGTCGCACGAGCCGGCGTGTATGTGGATCGGCTGGGGCACGTCAGCAGCGCCGGGGCTGATGTCAATGACGATTTCTATCGTGTCTCCCTTGTCCATAAGGACAGCGACACCCGACTGCCCGGAGTCGTTAAGGGCGCCGAGCGGAACGATTATCGATGCGGCCACCTGCACCATCGCGAGGTCGGCGTCGGTATTGAGCGTCTCCATTGCCGCGGGCGCCTCGGTCGGCACAGCGGGCGCCTCGGTCGGCGCGGGCGGGGAAGTGGGCGCCGGTGGAACCGCCGTTGGCGCGGGGTCGTCGCTGCTACACGCAACCGCGGCAAGCGCCAGCGCCGCTCCGGCAATCAATATCAGGTTGCGCAATTGCACTCGTCGCCGAACGAGTTTCGCTACTCGGATCACTTCTCACCCTCCGGGATGCTTGGTTTGGATTCCTCCCGTGCTGACCCTTATTTCGCTCGGACGCCGATAATGGATCACCCGGGTTCAGCAATTCCGGGGGATTCAGACGCCTGTTCCCGGCCAGGCCGCCGGACCAGGCACGAGAACACCGGGCAACGGCCGCTTTGATCCGTTTCCGATCGACGAGCGAAATAGGGGTTAAGGGTTGCCGGCCGTTGGAGGCTTCTTAGCTCCTGTCATACCACCGGCCGGCGGCCCTTCAGAAGGGAATAGCGAGTACGTGGCTACAATTGCCCCTCCGCGTCCAGCCGGAGGAATCGCCACGCAGGGTCCAGCACGCATAAGTCGCGAAGAGGCCGACAACCTGGCCGCACGATTGCGCGAGCGCGATCCGGGCGCCGTGGATGAGCTGTACGCGCTTATCGGGCGGCGCGCCTTCGGCCTTGCTTACAGGGTTCTCGGGGACAGCAGCGCTGCGGAGGACGCCGTTCAGGAGGCGTTCCTCGCGTTATGGAGGCAGGCGGCGACCGTAGACGGCGGACGTGGCCGGGTCGATTCGTTGCTCATGACGCTCGTGTACCGTCGATCCATCGACGCGCTGCGGAAGCGCGAGCGGCGAAATCACATCTCTGGAACCATGCCGGACGAGGTTGTGGATCACGATGCGGCCGAGCTATTTGAGCAGGTCGCAGACGCGCTGACCCATGAACGGGTAGTTGAGTCGATGGGCTTGCTGCCGGTAGATCAGAAGGTGGCTATCGAGCTGGCATATTTCAGCGGGCTGACACATTCAGAGATCGCCCGGAGAACGGGGGCTCCGCTTGGCACGGTAAAAAGCAGGCTTCGGCTCGGATTGCTACGGCTGCGGGCCGACTTTGGAATCGAGGAAACGTCGTGACTTGCGACGAAGTTCGCGATCTGACGGGCGCGTACGTCCTGGGGAGTACGACCGAAAACGAGAAACGCCAGATCGAAAATCACGTGGCCGGGTGCGATCTGCACGCCGAGATCGCCAGCCTGGCGGCGGTGACCCTGGGGCTGGCCGCCGCAGCGCCGGAGGTCCCTGAAATCGGCCCGCTATCCGGACTGGGCGCGCGTATCTCCGCGGCGGTCCGGGCGGACGAAGCCGCGTCGGATCCAACCTCAGCCGTTGCACCGGTTTCCCGGCCTGTGTGGTCACGCCCAAGATGGTCCTGGGCATCGTCCGGCGCGCGGTTCGTTCCCTTATCAGTCGCCGCTGCGTTGGCCGTGGCGGTGGGAGCGCTGATCATCTGGAACGTGACGCTGCAACTCAACGAACCCGGTGAGGAACTCGTTCACTTCTTCAGGGAAGCAGACGGCGACTGGGTACGGGTGGAGGCGACTCTCGGCGAACCCAATGCCAGGGTTTCGCTGGGCGGCTTTGACCCGCTGCCACCGGACCGCGATTACCAGCTATGGGCCGTGCGGAACGACTCGGCGATCAGCCTTGGCGTGTTTGATCCCGACGAAGATGGCAAGTGGTCCGGCAACATAGATTTCCCGCTTGAACGGGGGGACCTGATCGCTATCACGGAGGAGGCGGAGGGCGGGAGCGACGCCCCCACCACCGACCCGCTACTCACCACGCGCCTCTAGATCGGACTGGTGTGTGGGGTCCGGTTACATCCGCTCCGGCGCATTCATCCCCATGAGCGTCAGGCAGCGGGCGATCGCAATCTGCGCCGCCTCGACCAGCTTGAGGCGGGCCTTTGACACGGGCAGATCGTCCGGTCCATCCGGGAGCACCCGGCAGGCGTCGTAGAACCTCTGCAACGCCCGCGCCACCTCCGTGGCGTAGTGCGGGATCTGCTGCGGCTCAAGACGCTCCGCAGCGCGGTCCACGATATCGGGTAGCGCGGCGATCTGGCGGATCAGGTCTATCTCCAGCCTGTGAGTCAGCAGACTGACATCGCCATCGTCCCAGGTGATGCTCCGTTCCGCTGCGTTGCGCAGGATGCCTGACAGGCGGGCGTGTGCGTACTGGACGTAATAGACAGGGTTTTCCGACGACTGCTTCCGGGCGAGGTCCAGGTCAAACTCCATCTGGCTCTCTGCGCCGCGGCTGAGGAAGGTGTAGCGGACGGCGTCCGCTCCCACGTCATCGATCAGCTCGCTCACCGTGACGATGACGTTCTTGCGCTTGCTGAAGCGCAGGGACTCGCCACCCTCTTTGAACGACACGATCTGGTTGAGGATGATGGTGAGTCTGCCGGGGTCCATGCCGAGGGCGACCATCATCGCCTTCATGCGCGCCACGTGGCCGTGGTGGTCGGCGCCCCAGACGTCTATCACCTGGTCGAATTTACGTTTCTTGAACTTCTCGGCATGGTAGGCGATGTCGCTGGCGAAGTAGGTGTGGGCGCCCGAGCTCCTGATGACGACGTTGTCCTTGTCCTCGCCGAGCCGGGTGGATGCAAACCAGCGTGCGTCGTCGCGATCGATCAGGTAGCCGCCGTCTTCGAGCTCCTTCATGGTGGCGTCGAACTGGCCGGAATCGAACAGAGACTGCTCGCTGAACCACACGTCGTAGGTGATGCTCAGCCTTTCCAGGTCTTCCCGGATCAACGCCAGGTTGCGCTCAAGGCCGGGCTTGTGCAGGGCGATGATGGCCTCTTCTCGCGTCAGGTCGACAAGCGCGCCGCCATCTTCCTCGTAGATATCACGGGCCAGGTCAATGACGTAATCACCGGGGTATGACGTCTCGGGCAACTGGACGTCACGACCGGCCGCCTGCATGTACCGGGCGTACAGCGTCTCCGTGAAGACCCGCATCTGGTTGCCGGCGTCGTTGACGTAGTACTCGCGGGTAATGTCGGCGCCGGCCGCCTCCAGGACGTTGGCGAGTCCGCTACCGATCACGGCGCCACGGGCGTGCCCGACATGGAGCGGGCCTGTCGGGTTGACGCTGACGAACTCGACCTGGATGCGCTGGCCGGATTTGGAGTCGGTGTTGCCAAACTCTGGCCCGGCGGCGCGTATCGCCTCGACCTGGTCCTGGAACCACGCGTCGGCCAGTGTGATGTTGATGAAACCGGGGCCGGCGACCTCAACCTGTTTTACGTCAGGACTTGCCGGGAACGCGTCGACAATCGCCGCAGCGATGGCGGGCGGCGCCATCTGCATGGCGCGTGCGAGCCGGAGCGGCAGGTTGGTCGCAAAGTCACCGTGACCCTGGTCCCGGGGCTGTTCGATGGCGATCTCGGCGGAACCTGCCGCGGGAAGTTTGCCCTCGGCCTGGGCCACGGAAAGGGCTTCGGCGACCGAATCGCGAAGCTGGACGGCTATTCGCATAAGACCCGAGATCGTAGCACGCCGCGCCCGATGGACAGATAGGTGAGCGTGTTGCGGAATGAGACATTGTGACGCCGGGGGTTGCGGGAAAAGCGTAAGTTCCACCAATATGCGCTTGTGCAACGCGATCAACTTCTGGAACTTCAGTTTCTCACCGCCAAGTCTAACTTGCCGTCGATGATGGAACGTGGCATTTTGAGCCACGCGCGTGCCGATGATATTGAACATGAGTCAGTCGCCGACCCTGAAATGTTGGCCCGACGAGCGCGTAAACGGGTGCTTGGCGGTTTACGGCTCCTGCAGTACGCCAACCTGTATATTTGCGTTCGGAACGCGATGATGTTCACGGTTGCGAGCCACTTCGGCCATCGCAATCTTTGCGTATTGGCCGTCAATCCGAGCGTCCTCGACATTCCTGATACTGCGATAGCCGATCAAGGCGCAGCCAAGGACTGGCCGCGGTTCGAGCCGTCGCCGGACGGCTTAAAGATGATTGATTATGGCAAGGTTCACCATCCCGATTGGGACGAAAGCGGTATCGCTAACCACAAGGCGCTCAAAATGGCCGAGGTGCTTGTCCCTCACCAAGTGCCGTGGTCGGAAGTGGACCGCGTCTACGTGTCTTGCCAAGAAACGGCCGAGGAGCTGAAGGCAGTGGTGGCCCCACTGAACGTCGTCGTCGCTGAGTAATCTAAATCCCATAACTACACCGGCAACCCCAGCGCGCCGAAGTTCGCCTTGGGGTACACCTTGTTGTACTTCAGGGACACGGCGTTCTTTGTCTTCTGCAACGTCGCCCCCGCCGGCGTGGGGAAGCCTTTGGCCCACACCGGGGACTCGACCGGCAGCGGTTACGCCGCCACGCCGCGCAGAAAGGGTACGCTCGCAACGTGACGTTTCGCTTCGTCCATGCCGCTGACCTGCACCTCGACAGCCCGTTTGTTGGGTTGCAGGAGATCAATGATCGCGTGGCGAGCGAGCTACGTGAGGCCACGTTCCGCACTTTTGACCGGATCGTCGATCTATGCCTCGACCGCCGCGCCGACTTTCTCCTGGTTGCGGGCGACATCTACGACGCGGGCGACCGGAGCCTCAGAGCCCAACTTCGCTTCCGGGATGGCCTTGAACGGCTGGGCGATGCAGGCATTTCCAGCTTCGTTGT
>JADFRU010000106.1:0-5985 GCA_022561115.1 Chloroflexota bacterium
GGTCTTTTCATCATGGCCGCGTTCGAGCAGCCCGGCGGTGAGCACCGGCAGCCGGCCGATGTCGTCCATGCCGACCGGCACAGAGGACACGCCATCGTAGTCGGAGCCTATGCCCACACAATCCGCTCCGGCAAGCCGCAGGGCCAGGTCAAAGTGGTCCAGCAGCCTGTCGAAGGGCGCGCCGGGCTTGCCGTCCGGATTGTGGATGCGCTCGAACGGGTCTCGGAACATTGATCGCTCCGGGTTGAGCATCGGCACAAAGGGCGGGTGGTCCGGTCCGCCGATGAAGGGCGAGGCGAAGTTAATGTTGAGCACGCCACCGGCCTGTCCAAGCGCCACGATCATGTCATCCGTCATGTTGCGGCGTGCGTCTTGCAGCGACCGGCAGGACGAATGTGAGGCGAATACCGGGCCGTCGGCCACTTCAAGGACATCGTAAAAGGCGCGGTCCGATATGTGAGACACGTCGGGCAGCATTCCGATCTGGCACATCTCCTTCACGATGTCCCGGCCAAGATCGGTCAACCCGCCGTGCGGCTCGTCGTTACATGAGTCGCACCACGGCGTGGCGTACTGCCATGTGAGGGTGATCGACCTTATCCCGGCGCGGTGAAGCTGCCGGAGGACGCCGAGGTCGCTGCAAATCGCGTTGCCGCCCTCGATCGTCAGGACGACAGCGATCCGTCCCTCGCGATGGATGCGTTCCACGTCTCCGCCGGTATAAGCGATCTCCAGAACCGTATCGTGCGCCGCAACCGTCCGGCGCATCACGTCAATGCCCCGGAGCACGTACTTCAGCGAGCCGGTTTCGTCGTACACGTCATCGTCAACCCAGATGGCGAACAGCGCGGCGCCGACGCCGCCCTCGCGCAGCCGCGGTATATCGACGTGCCCCGCCTGGAGACGCGTCCCGAAGTCCGGGTGTCTCGACAGTAGATGCGTGATGGTGTCGATGTGCGTATCGACGACCAGTGACCGGCGATGCAGTTGTTCCGCAGCGTCACCGACATGATTGCTGAAAGTCATCTCGTAATCCGCATTAAGTCCGAGCCAGACGCGGCCCCCTCCTGATGACGCTTGATTCCTGATTCCGGTCCCGCCGAGGGAGTTATGACTGGCAACGAATCAGACATCAGCGCGCAAGGACAGTAAACCCTTCCTGAAAAGGATTGCCAATACGATGTTGCCGCCTCGTCAAGTTACCCGTCATTCCCGAGTAGCCGGGAATCCAGGAAACGCTTGAATAAGCGTCCGTTTGATCGTTCAGGACGCGCCATCGCGACAGATTTCTCGTCCAGTACCGCACGCGGTCTGGATTCCCGACTACTCGGGAATGACGGGCTACCGGAGGCCGGGTCACATAATTAGGAATCATGCGTCCGGGGAGGAGGCCAGGGGTCTGCCCCCTCTTCTTAGTAACTATCTCAAAATCTTCTCCCGCACCGGATGGCAGCTTTCGAGACTCTTTCACAGCTACGCCGTAGGGGCGAATGACTATCCGCCCTTTCCGGTACGACCGGTCATCTCCATGCCCCACCGGACCGCCCGGGCCGGTAGTCAGCGGCCCCTACGATGCGTTGGCGGTTGGAGGTGTTCATGCTTACACGGCGAAAGTTTTGAGATAGTTTCTTAGGGGGGCAGGGCCTGCACCGAACGCGGCTTTAGCCCCGGCGGGACCTCAACTCTGACCACACCGAGTCCGGCGACAGCCCGGTCGCGGACATAAGCACGAGCGTGTGGTAGAGAAGGTCAGCGACCTCCGATGCGATCCGTTCATGATTCCCGCGCACCCCGGCGATCGCCGTCTCGCCCGCCTCCTCCACCACCTTCTGCGCGATGCGGTCCACCCCGTCTTTGAATAGTTCCGCCGTGTAAGAGCCGGGGATGGGATTGCTCTTCCGATCTTCTATCACGGCAAACAGGCGGGCCAACTCCCCCGGGCCGAGCCGTTCAACCGATTCAGCGTCCGCAAGATCGTCCGATCCGAGCGCTATGTGGAAGCAACTGTCCTCACCCGTGTGGCAGGCGGGACCCACCGGCTCAACCCCGACGACCACGGCGTCTCCATCGCAGTCCAGCGTTACGGACCGCACCCGCAGGTAATTTCCGGAGGTCTCACCCTTGTGCCACAGTTCCTGCCGGCTGCGGCTGTAGAACCAGACATCCGGACCCTCAACGGTTAGCCGCAACGCTTCGGCGTTCATGTACGCCAGGGTCAACACCCGGCCATCCCGGACATCCTGCACGATGGCCGGAATAAGGCCCCTGTCGTCAAAGGTCAGTGTCGCCGCCATTTAGTTTCCTGTCTGACATCCCCGCCCGGGACCATCGTTTCTGACTTTTCGCCTCTCGAAAGCGTATCCGTAAGTGATGCCGGCCGCTCCCGGTCCGCGTGCTCATGGGTGGCTGTTCATGACAGAACCACAAGCGAGAGTATCGGCCCGCCCGGGGACGTATTGCCTGATACCCCGGCCCCGGTGTGTTGAAGTAACGGGTTCGTTCGCTTCGGATTCAGGACAGTGGCACGACGCCGGGTTTCCGCCGGGCGCGCTTCAGAAAGAAGTCCTGCCTGTGACTCTCCGACCCTGAAACAGGGTCGCTTCATCTGAGCCGTGACTTTGCCGGGCAGTTAAACCGACCTGTCAAACAGGGCCACGATCTCCATGAGATCGCTGATCTCACGCGTCGGACGGGTGTCATCCGGACCCGGTTTCGCGCCGTTGCGATTTATCCAGATCGTGGTCACCCCAACCTCCGAACCGCCGCGTACATCGTCGTACAGGTGATCGCCAACGTACCAGACGCGGTTTGGCTCCACCTGCATCGCTTCAAACATGTGCCGGAACGCCCCGGGGTGCGGTTTGTACACCTTTGCCGACTCCGAAGATTCGATCACTTCGAATTTCGAGGTCAGGCCGTGCTCGTCCAGCATGGGCCGCAAGAACGCGTCATCGGCGTTTGAGAACACGCCCAGAGGTACGCGGCTGCTGAGTTCCGACAACGCCCGGATCGTCTCCGGAAACGGATTGCGGTGTGCCATGTGGGTCACCGAACGGCGTGCTGCGTTGGCGGCGTTTCCCGGAATACCGCCCTGCTCGAACACCTTCTCGAAGCACTCGCGCCATGCCGACTCGTAACTCTTGAACGGCGGCGAGCTGTCGGGGTCGTCCATGTTCGTGCGCCAGGTGCGAAATTCGACCTCGAACTTCTTCCACCTGGACCACAGGTCAGGGCCCTGGATATCCAGCCCCTGCTCCTCAGCAATCTGCTGAAAGACTCGTTTCCAGTCCTCAGGGTCGTTCAAGAACAGCGTGTCGTAAACGTCGAACATGACGACGTCGGGCGTCCGCGGATTTTTCATATCGGATAGCGGTTCTTTCTGCGCGGCGGCGCAGCATAGCGCGCCTGTGGTTAATCAGATCGTGGTAGGAGGTTTCTGGGGTCAGGCGACGCCTTCGTCCCCTGATGTGACCGGGACGACCGGCGGGCGCACGGGAAGCCCGCGGTCCGCCAGGTATCGCTTGGCTTCTGACACGGTGTACTCGCCGAAATGGAAGATGCTCGCGGCGAGCACGGCGTCTGAGCGGCCTTCATGGAGCGCGTCGTACATATGTTCCAGGTTCCCGGCGCCGCCGCTGGCGATTACGGGTATCGTGACGGCGTCCGAGATGGCGCGCAGCAGCTCCAGGTCGTACCCGGACTTCTGGCCGTCCGTGTCCATGCTGGTGATCAGGATCTCGCCTGCGCCCAGTTCAGCTCCGTGGTGCGCCCACTTCACGGCATCAAGCGACGTCTGGTTGCGCCCGCCGTGCGTGAATACACCCCAGCGAGATTTAGCGTCCAGGCCCGATACGCCATCCAGCGCCCCTTCGTCCGGTTGGGCGGCGCGCTCGATACGCCGGGCGTCTATGGCGAGCACGATGCACTGGGAGCCGAACTCTGCGGCCGCTTCCCGGATAAGTTCAGGACGGTTGATCGCAGCGGTGTTCAGCGAGACCTTGTCCGCGCCCGCCTCCAGCATGCGGCGGATGTCGCCGACAGATCTCAGCCCCCCACCGACCGTCAGCGGGATGAACACCTCGGACGAGACCCGTCGCACAACGTCGATCATGGTGGCGCGGTCGTCTGAACTGGCGGTGATGTCCAGGAAAATGAGCTCGTCCGCACCGGCCTCGTTGTAAAAGCGCGCCAGCTCGGCGGGATCACCGGCGTCACGGAGATCGACGAAGCTGACGCCTTTGACAACCCGGCCGCGATCTATATCCAGGCACGGGATTATGCGGTGGGCGAGCACTCCGCCCTACTTTTCGATCAGAAGCAGATACCTGGTGTCCCCGATCAATCGCCTGGCCTTGATCGACAGTTCCAGTTTGGTGAGGAGTTTTTCGACGTCCTTCTGCGCGATCCGTTCGCTGACCGGAGGACCTGTCTCCATCTCCACTTTCCGCCACTCCATGATGGCGATCCATCCGCCCTTTTTGACGATGCGAGAGACGTCCCGAAGCAGCCGCGTCGGTGAGGTCGCCTCGTGCAGCACGTTGGACATGAGAGCGATGTCAACGCTGGCGTCGTCCAGCGGAATCTTGGTCTCCTTGGACAGTACCGTCTCGACGTTGTTCACGTGGACGGCTTTCGCCTCCTTCTCCACGATGTCGAGCATGCCCTGCTGGATATCGACGGCGTATACCTTCCCGTCGTACAGGTACTTGCCGAGGGGGATGGAAAAATATCCCGGTCCGGACCCGATATCCGCGACTATCTGGAACGGCCGGAGCGGCAGCTCGGCGATTAGCAGATTCGGGTCAACTACGCCGGGGTTCGACCTGGAAAGAAGAATATGAGCGCGTTCAACCGGAAATTTTGTGGGCATATATGAATCTCGGTGTTTGTTCAGGAATGCGCCTGCAAAGCGGAGACGGCCTCCGCTAAATCTATGGCGCCGGTGTATATCGCCTGGCCCAGCACTGCCCCCTCGACGCCAAGCTCGTCAAGCTTGAGCAGGTCACTGATTGAGGAAATGCCGCCAGCGATAAGGATACGACAGGTGGTGTTGTCCAGTAGTTCAGAAGCCGCGACGAAATTCGGCCGTGCGAGGGTTCCGTCACGGTTGATGTCGGTGTACTGGATGCGGGACACGCCTATCCCCGTCATCTCACGGGCAAGATCAAGCGCCCGTCTACCCGTGGACGCAGTCCAGCCGCGAGTGGCGACAACGCCGTCCCGTGCGTCGATTCCCACGACCACGCGCTCGGTTCCCAGTTCACGGACCGCGGACTCGACCTCGTCCGGGGTCTCGACCGCCGCCGTGCCGAACACGACACGGGCGACGCCGATTTTCACCAGTTCCGCAGCGGCCTGAGCATCACGAATCCCGCCTGAGACCTGTAGCGGAACGTTTGCCGCCGCCGCCATCTCGCCGACAAGGCCGGCGTTCGCGCGGACGCCCCCGCGGGCGCCGTCCAGGTCCACGATGTTGATTCGTGTCGCGCCGGCGTCCTCAAAGCGCTGGAGCACGGCCAACGGGTCGTCGTCAAACACCGTTTCGCGCGCGTAGTCGCCCTGGTGAAGCCGGACGCACTTGCCGTCTCGCAGATCGATCGCCGGGATCACTTCCATCGGGCGCTGCTCATGTGATTCTTGACGGAGGCAACCGGTCAGGCCACCCGGGCCGCAGCCGTTTTGGCGACGTGGCGCACAAAGTTGGAGTAGATCCTGAGCCCGAGCTCAGCGCTCTTCTCCGGGTGGAACTGCGTTGCGATCAGTTCTCCCTTCACCACTGCGGCGCACACCGTGCCGCCATAGTCCGTTGTCGCGGCGATGTCGCCCGGGTCAGACGGCAGGCAGTGGTAGCTGTGAACGAAGTAAAAGTACGATCCGTCAGGGATCCCCCGGAACACCGGGTGGCGTTCCGCGTCCGGGGCCGTAAATCGCACAGTGTTCCAGCCCATGTGCGGCACCTTGAGGCGCGGAGAATCGTCATTCGAA
>JADFRU010000107.1:0-5947 GCA_022561115.1 Chloroflexota bacterium
CGAAGGTTGGGACGATGGTTCTGACGGGACGGAGACCAATGGTTTGGGCGGTTCGCCCTCGGAATCATCCGCCAACCTCACACCCGATTTCGCCACCATCGCGAGAAATGTTTGGGCGTCAGAGTTGTCCGGGTCGGCCGCGAGCACCATTTCAGCGGACTCTGCGACCTTGGCCCAATCTTCTTCATCCGCGGCTGATTCCGCTCGGTCCAAGAGCCTGTCAATCCGCCTCTGCACCCGTTCACTTGGCATAGTGCGACGGATTCTACCGTTTCGTGGCTGGAGACGGCGGCATCACGTGCTGATCAGTTGTTCTATTTACCGGAATTGCCGCGGCCACCGCCGGAGTTTCCTGCTCCGCCCGGGCTGCCGTTGCCACTTGAATTACCACCGGCGGGCTTACCCCCGCCGGAGTTGCCGCTGTCATCGTCATCCCCGCCGGTGGAGCTTCCCCGGCCCCTGTTTTCTGACTTGCCGCGAGCCCTGGTCACCGCCCCGCTGATCAGGTCCTGGTCTTCCGGGTCGCTCGATTCCACCAGTGCCTCAAGGCGTTGCAATCGCCTGTCGTTCACGTTGCCGCGCAGCCTGGACAGGCTTTCCGCCAGCTCAGGGTTGTCTTCGGCGGCGATTGACAGCGCGTCGAGCCGGTCAATGATCTCGTCCTCGGAGACCGTATTGGTGACCGACCCGGGTCCGCTGCCGGACCCGCGTTTCACGATGAACATTAGATCGTCACCGACGGCCCCGGCCAGTCCTGGCGGGCCATCGAACTCTTCTTCGGTTCCGTCACCGCGCAGGATCTTGATACGGCCGTTGGCGTTTTCTTTCACCACGCCGCGAATGTGGGAGCGAGTTGCCTTGCTCGGGATAACGGTTATCCGGAGCGCCTCAACACTGCGGAACGAAGGCGCCGGGGGCGTGCTCGTCGCGGCTATATCGCCGGGCGTACTTGTCGAGGCGCTGCCGCCATCGGCGATCGATATCGGCGTGCTCGTTGCCGTTCCGGGAGACCGGTCCAGCAGGATGCCCACGCGATCTCCGGTCTCGATCACCCGTGGCTCTTCGCTACCCTCCGGAACCGGTCCGGGGAACTTAATCTCGGCGCCGGTAGTACCAACCGTGACATTCCCGAACCGGGTTTCCACCACGATCGACGAGCCGTCGTTAGCAAGCACGATGCCCGACAGGCCGCGACGGGTCAGCTGGCCGTTATTGGACGGTTCGTCGGCCAGGGCGGTCGATTGTTGTCCGGCGAAAATTATGCCCACCCCGACCACCGCCAGCGTAAGACCGGCGGCGAGGCCCGAGCGCGCAATTCGAGTGAATGATGTATTCATGGTTGTCTCCCCTATCAGGAACCTTGCGGCTCCCGGATGATGACGAGCACTTCGCTCAGCTCCTCACCGGACGCGACGCTCGCCACGACCTCAACGACATTGATCCCTTCATCCAGGGCCACCGTGACGCTGAACCGCCCGTCAACGTCGAGTTGCGCGATGGTGTCGTTCACGCTCACGAGCGCATCCAACGAGGACCGCCCGATCACTTCAAATTCCGCCGCCGTAACCACGGCTTCCAGGGATTCAGGTGACTCGATGGCCAGGAAGAAATCGCCGACCGGGCTCTGCGTCGGTGTGGGAGCGACTTCTGCCGGCGTTTGCGTGGTGGCCGTCGGCACGGGGGTGGACGTTGGGTTGAGATTGAGTTCGTCGATAGGCGTCAGCGTTGCTTCGGGGGCCTGGCCGCCCGGCCGAATCGGACGCGTTAGCCGCACCAAGAAGGGGTGCAGGCGGGTCGAGTGTTGCGCCCGGTTCCGAGACGATCAACTTGACCACCGGCTTGAACAAGAATCCGCCATTGCCTTGCTCAACCAGTGATTTGTCGAGATCGAAGTCGATAGTTGCTCCGGTCACCTCACCGGCCTCGATAGTGAAGCCGCCGACGAGTTTCAACGTGCCGCTTGGCACACGAGCCGTGAACGACCCGTCCGGCGTGATGACCTCGACCTCTCCGACCTCGAGCCGGATCTGGCCGTACTGCCCGGCAGCGAGTTCGCTTTCGCCGAGGACCGCCTCGATCCCGTCCAGCGCAACCAGGTCAAAAGTGGCCGGGCCTTCTACCACGGTGATCCATGAAGAGTCGTCGTCTGAAGCGCCCTGTACGTTCACCTGGACTGAACTGACCGTCACCAGGACAGACGTGGCATCGCCCGGCGCGTCGGTGACCCGAACCTGGATGGTCCCGACACCGTCAACATCAGACGGCGCCCCGTCCGGTGCGGGCGCTGAGGTGGCCGCCGCTGCGACTGTCGCGCTTGACGCGGCCGTTGAACTCGGCGTGGTCGCGTTGCCGGTCGGATCAACTTCGACGGTGCTACTGCACGCGGCCGCGACTATGGACAGCATAGCGAGCCCTGCAAGGCCCGTGCGACGAACATGAAATAGCCTGCGCAATGATCGAAAGTCCATTGAAGTTGCCCCATCTGCCGGTGTCTTTGCGGCGAGCGGCTGAATCCGTGGTCAGTTCCCTGTTTGTGCAACAGGAATATGATCCGCGCTTCCACCGTTACCCGTTAGTTACCGGACACGATTAATTTTCCGCAACGGGAATGTTCTGCCGCGGCGATCACGTACGAATCGGGGACTGCCTGTATCGGGGTGAGCCTTTCGGCTTGACTCAGCGAGCCCGGTGGACCAGGTCGCCGCCGACGTACGTGCGCTCGACCCGGACATCGCGCACCGCCTGCGGATCCACGTCCCGGAGGTCTTCGGCAAGCAACGCCATGTCCGCCAGCTTGCCCGGCTCAAGGGACCCCTTCAGGTGATCCTCGAAACTGGCGTACGCCCCGTTGATCGTGTGCATGCGGATCGCCGTTTCCAGCGTCACGGCGTGATCCGTGCCACACACGTCGCCGTCCTGCGTGGTGCGCGTCATCGCCTGCGAAATGCCAAAGAGCGGGCGGTGGTCCGTCACCGGCGCGTCCGAGCCTCCGGCCACTATGACGCCACGATCTATCAACGTCCCGGCCGGGAACATCACGTCTGCCCGGTGACGGCCGTAGTTGGCGATGTAGCCATCGCCAAACTCCCAGAAAAAGGCCGGCTGCATCGAGGGGACGATCCCCTGCTCGATTACACGCTCCTGCAGGTCCGGCGGCAGGATCCCGCAGTGGTCTATCCGGTGCCGCAGGCCTGTACGCGGGAACTCCGCCTGGGCGCGCTTCATGGCGTCAAGTGTTTGCTCGATCGCCCGGTCCCCGACGGCGTGCACCGTGCACTGCCAGCCCGCACGGTGAGCCCGCCCGATTAACTGGTCCAGGTCCTCCTGCTCCCAGTAGGCGATGCCGTGGTCGGACGGGTCGGACGTGTACGGTTCCCGGGTGGAAGAGCTCGGTCCTGAAGATGATCCGTCCGTCATCACCTTGAACGCCCCGATCCGTAGCCGGTCGTCCCCGAAGCCGGTGTGCAACCCGGTCTCAAGGATCGGGATGTGGGGATGGTCCAGTGCGTTGACCGTGACGAAGGCGTACAGCCGTACGTTCAGTTCTCCGGATTTGACCATCTCCTGAGCCTGCTCCATGTAAGAGCCGAACAGGCCACCCGCATCCTGCACGCTTGTGCATCCGGCGCCCAGGTACAGCCGGTTCGCCTCCCGAAGGTGCTCCCTGAGATCATCGGCCGGGGCCGCGGGAAGGCTGCGGAACGGGATGTTGGCGCGCTCGTACGCGACGCCGGTCAGCCGGCCCGATGTGTCGCGATCGTACCGGCCGCCGTCCGGGTCCGGCGTATCGTCCGTGACCCCGACTGTTTCCATCGCTTTCGAGTTGAAGGCGACGATGTGGCCGCAGGTTCGCGTGAACAGCACCGGGTTGTCGGGTGCGACGGCGTCAAAATCTGCCCGGCCCGGGTGCCGTTTCTCAACAAGCCGGGACTGGTCGTAACCGCGCCCCAGGATCCACGTCCCCGGCGATTGCATCTCGGCGCGTTCGCGGACCGCTTCCACCAGCGCTGCGATGCTCTGCATCCCCGGAGCCTTGCAGTCGATCTGCCGCTGTACGGCGCCCAGTCCCGCAAAGTGGCCGTGGCCCTCGATCATCCCCGGCAGCAGCGACCGTCCGCGCAGCTCCACGCGCTCCGTGCCCGGCCCTGCCGTCGCAAGGACCTCGGCGTCTGACCCGACCGCGAGGACGCGACCATCTGAAACGGCCACCGCCTCGGCGATAGTGTTGTGCGGGTCAACGGTGTGAACCACCCCGCCGGTGAAAACGAGATCAGCAATATTGTTGCGCTGCAATTTCAAGCCCTCTCGAAGTAAATGTATCTTTCTTAAACGTGACCAGAAGTGGCCGAAAGGGATCCCGGAATGTCCTGATCAAAGCGGACCACTGCGAAAGTCAGTGACTATGGCACCCGAACACACAAATGTCGGTCCCATTTGTATTGGGAAATTTAGTCGTGCCGGTATATACCAGAACGACGGGCGCTGGGAGTTGGGTGGTTCCGATATGTAAATCAAGGTCCCGGATTTCAGCTTCACGCTGGAACGCGGAATACTCGCCAGCATTAGATCAGGGCCGATATTCGGGTTTGTCGCGGCCGCGTCTTGGAGCGTTTCGACGACGATTTGACCTACGGTCATTGGCCCGACGTTGTGGCGTCCCGCCCGTTTAAGCGTCCGAGTCATTCTCAAGGAGAGAGGCTGGGGCAATCGCTGGCCGATAATTGCCCAACCGGCCGCATCCCTTGGCATCAAAAGCGATCCCCTCGAAAGGAAATGTTCGTCAGCCTCAGCCTTCCAATTTCCAGAGTCATCGAGGGCGTTCGATATGGTGAACACAAGTGGAGTCAACGGATGGCCCGGGGCGTTCATCGACCATCCGACACCCACAAACGCGTGACGTTTTATCGAATTGCTGTAGGGCATCCTGCCGAAGACTTCGGTGGACCGATCACGTAAAACGTGAACGACATCCGATGCCGACCGGCACGTGGAGATCGTGTCTGCGATCCAAAGGTCGGTTCGGTGTCCTTCTACTTGCGCGAGACCCGTGTACCCGATGATCAGGCGGTCGCACCACAAGACGGTCTTATTCGAATCATCATCGAGCACTCGGCCTGACGGAAGCTCGACTACGCGCCGGTCCGAGGCCAGAACGGCGTGATTCTGCGTCACTGTCGCAATTATGAGAGTCATGAAAGAGTGATGTGCGCGGAGGGTCTCCGGGAATCAGCATCGGGCTTTATGATCGCTGTCGTTTCGGCATTATGCGTGATTCCTGACCGTCCCCGATCGAGTTGTGCGGGTCGACGGTGCAGACCGTGCCGCCGATCAGGACAAGGTCAACTACGTCACCGAGCGTCTACAGTTCCCTTCAAATCTGAGAACCAATGGTCAGACTAAAGATCCGCCGGCTCCTTCCAGCCGCCGGTGGCTACTTCTATCGCCGAGGCAAGCGCAAGCGCAATGTCTTCCCGCCACGCCCGTGCTATGACCTGGACGCCGATCGGCAACCCCTCGGGCGATGTCCCGACACGCACTACGACGGCCGGCCAGCCTGTCATGTTGTACACGTGGGTGTAACCGCCCCGGGTCGTTGACTGGGCATCCTCGTGAAGCGGCGCGGGGAATCCCGAGACGGGGCACACGATCGCGTCGTACCCATCCATGAACGCCAGCATCTCCGTCCGCAACAGGTCGATATCATCCTGGAGTTCTGCGAGGCCGGTCGCGTCCATCGCGCCACCGCTGTTGTCTATCCGGGACTGGAGGGTCGGGCTCAATCGGGTCGTGCCGTAGCGTTTCAACAGCACCCGGGCGTAGGCCCCGCCGTCCGCCGTGCGGGTTTCATCCAGCAGTTCGGACGCCCGGGTCACGGCCGGTGGCCGGTCCTCGTCAACCCTTGCACCGGTTTTACCTATCGCCTTCGCCGCCGCCTGGACCGCCGCCC
>JADFRU010000108.1:0-5922 GCA_022561115.1 Chloroflexota bacterium
CAAGCCTGGTTGACGGTGGCCCGCGTAGCGGCCCAGGCGAGTGCGCCGGTCTCGGATTCTTTCTTATCGACAAGGATATTCAGGATATTTGAGCCCCGGTCTTCCGCGTAGCGGCCGCCGGAGCCTTCCCCGCGGCCCTGGCCGACCGGGATGGCGATAACGTCCGGCGCGATACCCGGGTGAGGGTAGGCCTGCACAGTGATCTCGCCGACCGTGGTGCGGATGGTGAGCCAGTGGCCTTCGGAGATGCCGAGTTCTTTTGCCTTATCGAAATTGATCTCCGCCCAGGTATCCCACGCCACAGTGGTTATCGGGTCAGGAGTGGACTGCGCCCATGGCGTTGTCGCATTCCGGCCGTCCAGGATTGACTGATGGGCGAACGGCACGATTGTGAAGACGTGGCCTTTGACCCGGTCGTCCAGCTCGGACAGACCCGGCCCGGCTGCTTTGGCCAGCGGGGACGGGATGCTGGAAGGAGCGGACGTGGCCATCGTGGCGTTGGTGTCCCACCAACCGCCGCGCTGTAGCACGCCGTTCTTGAAGAGACGCCGATCGCCTGCGCTCACAGACCCGCGACCGGAGGAGAAGAGTTTTCCGACAGTGTCATCGACGAAATCTTTGACGCTGTTGACATCAACCCGGGAGCCCGCCGCCTTCAGCAACGCGTCCAGGTAGTTTCTGCTGTCGTAAAGCAGTGCCCGGGTATCAGTGTCCAGCGGCGCGTTCACGACGGGCTGCCGGAAACCGACCACCTCGTATCCGGGAGCCGGTTCGGGCACGTCGAGTCCCCAGTTCTCCAGGTAGGAGTTTTCAGGGAGGATCAAATTGGCGTGCGCG
Source organism: Chloroflexota bacterium (assembly GCA_022561115.1). Classification (GTDB taxonomy): domain Bacteria; phylum Chloroflexota; class Dehalococcoidia; order Lucifugimonadales; family Lucifugimonadaceae. Next base: position 838 of record JADFRU010000108.1, read on the forward strand.
GAGCTTTCGTCAAGCACGCTGGTAAATGCGACGACGTTTTCCACCCTGTCCAGCGCCCCGGCCGCGTTAACCGACCGCGGCAGGCCATGGACCAGGTCAACGCCGTGGGTGATAACCGTCCGGACGTTACCGGCTCGCCACTGCGACAGCTCCTCTTCCCACTGCTCAAAAGATGCGCCGGTGGCCGAGTCTGGCAACCCCTGTGCACCTGCGGGATTGAACCGGATCCCGCCCGTTGCACCGACTGTGCCTGCGAGGATGTTCAGGGCATAAATAGCCGTCAGGTTAAAGACGCCGTTGGTCTGCGCCCCGGCGGACCCGCCGCCAAAAGCGATACTCGGGCCTTCGCTTGCAAACCTGCGCGCAACCTCAACGATGCGTTCAGCCGGAACGCCCACCCTGTCAGAAACCAGGTCCGGGGCCCACTTCGCAAGTTCGCCCTGCGGGATGTTTGAGGTATATGCAGAGATACTGGCGGCAGGGACGAGACCCTCGCTCACGATGACGCTGGCGATACTCACAGCCAGGTCACCCTCGTACCCGGGGTTGACCGTCAACCAGCGGTCGGCGGCTGCCGCTGTCATGGACATGCGGGACTCGGCATGAATCATGTAGCCGCGCTGATCGCCACCCCGGAACTCGCCGTACTTGGCTCCGAAACGTACCGGCGAGAGCCATGTCCCGAGCCAGTCGGCCCCGAACGACAACACCGTGCGAGCGTTTCCGATATCGAAATCCGGGATGCGGTCCTGGTTGAACACCGTTTTTATGGCCCGGTGCAGAACGCCCTGTTCAAGCGGGTCAAAGAAGATGAGGCGACCGTTAAATGCAGATGCCACATCGCTGGCGATACGGGCGTCTCCACCGCGGATCGGGTTGGTGACGATGGCCAGGTTGCCGTCAGCGTCAGCCATCCAGTCTCTGAGAAGGCCGTCTGCCTCGTCCCATGAGATACGGGTCAGGGGCTGCCCCGTCGCCCGGCGGCGCATCGGGCCGTCTAAACGGTCCGGGTGGTAAAGCGCCTGCAACGCGGCATCGGCGGTTACCGAATGCTTGCCCATGTTGACCGGATAGTCCGGGTTGCCGGCGATCTTCTTCGCCCGGCCTTCCATCACGCGGACGATCACCCCGAGACCGGAGTCGTCTGTCGTGGCAAACCAGCTGTCGATGCCGTTGACAAGGTCTTCAGGCAGGTCCAGAGGCGCTTCAACCAGTAGCTCGTCGGCCGGAACGCCGCACGCGGTGAAGAGGACAGCTCCAACCGTGGAGCCGCCAGCAAGGGTCATGAATTCCCGTCGAGAGAGCTTCATGGGATTCCGGTTGCCGTCTCTTCCTTAGGTTTATTGGGTTTTTTGTTTAAGCGAGCGTGCCAGCTATCCGGGCACGAACCAGTTCAGCCAGTTTTAGAAGTGGCAGGTCGTGCAGCCGGTCGGTGCGTCGTTTTTCCGGTGGCAGTCAACGCACTGACCCATCTTCAGCGGTTCAACCTGCGCAACCTGTACCTGCGTCTTGACATCTCCGTGACAGGTTGAGCAGGTGACGGACGGCATTACCGACCCGTCAGGGTTGGTGGCGGCGAGAATGGCGCTCTCGTCACGGTTAGCGATCACGTCAGTGTTTCCGGACGCCGTCAGGAATCGTATGTGTGGCTCATGCACGAATCGGACGGTGTCGGGGAGCCGGTGGACCCGTTTCCACTGGATTGGGCCTGCGTCGTCGCCGAGGCCGATTGTTCTAAGGATGGTCAACGGCTCGCTCTGTGTTGAGCCAATAACGCGGTGGCAGGTGACGCAGGTTTCAACCGGCGGGATGCCTGCGGCGTTGGACGTAGTGACCGTCCGGTGGCAGAAGGTGCAGTCAAGCCCGATCCCGGTCAGCGGTGTGCCGTCCGCCGCCAGCCTGGGGTTTCCGGCTTCATCAAGGATGGGCTCGGTGTCGGCGTGGACGGTGTGGGGGAAGGCGATCGGCTGTTCAGGGCTCTGGTCAAACCCGAACACCGGCAAGGGGTTGCCGAACCACGCAGTGATGACGAACACCATCACGAACCCGAGGACGGCTGTGACACCGGCTCCCCCGATAGCAAGGATCGGGATAAGGAGTTTGACCCATGCGGGCCGTCCGGGTTTCGTTTCAGGTTGCTGGTTCAGTGTTTTTTCACCACTCGTCGCGCACGACGACTCTCAACGTTGGCCGCTCGAACGGCACGGTAATGAAATACAGGGGTCCGGGGTTACTGGTACCACCTTGGGTAGATGTCTTCAATCCAACCCTTGGTCAGGTCCGTAATGATGACAAAGTTCACCATCACTATGACGATAGCTATCGCCCCCAGCACATACAGGAACGGCCTGTAACGGGCCGCCTGCCGTGAGAACGTGCCGCTGTCAACCGCTGAAGGAATGATGGCGTGTGCGAAGCCGAGCGAGACTGCCGCGGTGGCCATCAACATCAGGTTGATCCAGAGCAGTTTCAGCGCTGCTCCGTTATCCGACCAGTCGCCTTGAAGAAGGGGGGCGGGATCCGGCATCGGGTTCGGGGTCCATCCTGTCGTTCACCCGGCGTGTCTGGCGCACGGGCAGGGTTGCAACAAAGTGGGATTTACGTTCAGTTGGGGGTGAAAAACCACCCTTGCTGAACGACCTGTGAAAACTATCATTTGCGGGATTTGTGTGTCAAGGCGCAAATCCTTACGCAGCGGCCAGATAACGACCCGCCACGCCGCTCGTTGAACGGGCCGCTTTCTTGCGGCCCCCGCATGGTGAACCTATACTCTGGTGATTGTGACGGGGCTTTCCCGGGGAATGAACCCTGGCTCGTTCAAACGGCCTTAATCGACATCATCAGGGGAACTAATTGCAAGAACAGGTTCAGCCGGAACAGAAAGGCGTGACGCGCCGCAGTTTCGTGGGACTGGCGGCGGCCGGAATCGCCGGCGCGATCGCCGTTGCCGCAACGGGAAGCAGGAGTCCCATCGGTCGCCTGTTTGGCAAGAAATCGCAATCTTCATCGACCGGCGGCAGCGGCTCAATGTTCACGCCGCGCAATCCAAGACCCTGATCCCCGGCCGCGTCAGCGGCTCCTGATGTAACGATGCGTAGCGGGTCCCGTACCCGGGGTTTACCGTCAACGGGGGTTTAAAGGTCTAAACGCCGGGCGGCGCAGCAACGCTGAATATGCCCATCAGGTCGCCCGGCCGATCTCCCTGTAACCGGCTTCCGGGTCGAGGAGCATGTAAGGCTCCCCCCACTGATCGGCGGCGTCGATCGACCAGTCGCCGGAGTTCTCGGGCTTAATCCGCAACCCGTAATCGCCGCCGACGACCAGCAGGGAAACGGCCGCCCCTGAGTCGGTCACCTCAACGAGTGTCAACGGGCACGGGCCGCCGCTATTTTCGCTGCACCAGCCCACCAGCATGTGAGGCCCGTCCGCCCCGGATACCCCGGGAACCCATAACTCGGCCACCTCGCGCTCGGCAGTCTGGGTTTCGAACGTCTGCATCGGGTGATAGCCGCAGTTCGGATTTTCTTCAACGTCGATGTAGATCCGTCCCATGGGCGCCTTCCTCTCGGTTCTGTTGTGCGGTCCACAGACCACGCCCGTCTCGCACCTTCAACGATTCGCGCGCGTGGCGTGTCTTGGGGATGTCGTCGTGAACTTGATACGTTGATCTGCCCGCCGCTCGCGGCTCGCTCAGAGGCGCCCGGGTCGCAGAGGTAATACCCCAGTTTCCCACCCGCAAGCTCCAGACGGGCTGGTCGGCAACCGATCGTGCACTTGATCCAGCGTCACGCTTTCAACATACGAGTGCGCGCCACCCTCGCCGCATTGCTTGCCCCGGCGTTAATTGTCGTGGCCCTGGCGTGCGGCGGCTCTGGTGACGCCGCAGTGGAGAGTACGGCTGCGGCCGGTTCTCCGACCGTGCAACCGGCGACTACGGTGCCCGATATCCCGGGAATATCGCCGGGGATCGCGTCTCCTGAAACCTCCCTGGTGGCCCCGCCTGAAACCTCAACGGAACCCGACGGCGACGGCGTGCCGCCGGAGGCAGGACCGGACGGGACGCCGGGCACAACACCGGGCACAACAGTGAGCGATACCCCGGAAATCACCGTCCTTCCCGCCAGCGTCACGGCCTATCTTGCGCTCACCGGGCCGGTCGGCGCTCTGGACCCGTCGAACGTCCGCGAGGGCAGCCTGCCCGATGCGCTTGTTCGTGTCCTCTTCGCCGGCCTGTTCAGGCTTACGGTCAACGGGATAGAACCGGACCTCGTCGATTCCTGGACTGCGTCACCGGACGGCCTGGTCCACACATTCGTGTTGAAAGAGGGGCTCGTGTGGACAGATGGCGTTCCGCTGACCGCCCGGGACGCGGAGTTCGGCATCCTGAGAAGCCTGTCTCCGGCCCCGGCGGACGACCCGGCCCGGGTATCGCCGGACGCCGGGCTTCTGGCGTCCATAATCCGAGGCGGCGCTGACTACAGGCCAGGGTAGCTGGCACAAACCTCTAAAGCGGATGCTTGACGAGCATCTCCAGCGCCGGCCGTGTGGGCCTGGGTCGATGGGTCTCGCGGGGTCGAGGGAGGAACGCGTTCGCACGGGACGCCGGCCATCGCTGACCGCCCCGTGCGAGATAATTTCTCAGGCCACCTTGCCGAACCCGATATCCTGCAGAAGTTGCAGGTCGTGGACGGGCTCCTCGTAGGAGAGATCCTCCTCGTCGGTGTCCATCAACAGGCAAAGGTCGCGCGTCAGCTTTGCGACGGTCGCCCGCTTTTGAATGATGCCGCTCTCGAGCGGCTCCGCAAAGAACTCCTCGATATCGCAGGCCAGTCGCTCGAGATCATCGGCGGCCAGGCCATAACTACCAAGCGATCGGTCGTTCTCGATAACGTCCGTGGACAACCCCAGCTCTTCTGAAAGCCAGTCGCACAGCCACGCTTCGATTTCGATCCTCGTCATTCGTCTCGCTCCCCGTTAGGTGAATGTCCTTGTTGCTGATCAAGTACCTGATAAATTCCGCTTTGACCACATAATTTTACGTGTACCGCAAATCGGGACAGGAATTCACCTGTCTTTTCGCGAAGT
>JADFRU010000109.1:0-5896 GCA_022561115.1 Chloroflexota bacterium
TCGAACCCGAGGACCTTCTCGATGATGCTGTCCCTGGACAGTATCTGGCCGTGGTTGAGCATCAGGTACGACAGCAAACGCATCTCGGTGGGCGTGAAGCGGAGCAACTCCCCGTCAACCTTGACCGACCCGGCCTTCATGTCCAGTTTGATAGGCCCGAACGACTGGACCTCTGGCGCTTCATGGCTGTCAGGTCTCGGCGTGGAACGGCGGAGCACCGCACGGATTCGAGCGGCGAGTTCACGCGGCGAGAAAGGCTTTGTTATGTAGTCATCCGCGCCGCTGTCGAGTCCGGTCAGACGGTCCGCCTCCTCGACGCGCGCTGTCAGCATGATGATCGGCACGTCAGACTCGGCCCGGAGTTTCTCGCATACCGTGAGGCCGTCCATGCCGGGCAGCATCCTGTCCAGGACGACCAGGCGCGGGGATTCCGATAGCGCCAGCGCGAGGCCGTCAATGCCGTCACCGGCTTCGATCACGCTGTGACCGTCGCGCTCAAGGTAAAGGCGGACGAGCCTGACGGTGTCCGGGTCATCCTCGATGATGAGGATTGGCCTCTGTGACTCAGACGACGGGCTGGAATTACCCATCGACGGGTTCACGGTCGTGCGAGCCTCCGTCATGTTGAATGTCCTGACCTTGAGGTTGTCTCCCGGAACGCCTTCGGGGGCTAGAGGCTGATCGGATCAGGGGCGTCGGTAGGCTCGGGCGCGTGTGGAGCTTCACCAAAGCCGCGGAAGCCGCCAAAACCTCCGAAACCGTTGGGGAACCCGTGGCCTCCGCCCCGGAAGAAGAAGCCGGGACCCTGGCCGTTGAACTCGAACTCAAAACCCTCGCCATCGAAATTGAAGAATCCGTCTTCCGGGAGCCGCCCTTCAAGGTCACTACGGAACTGTTCAAGGCGTTCCCGGAGGCCGTCGGAATCAAATGTTCCTCCGTCTTCGCCGAAGCGGAAGAACCCGCCACCGCCAAAGAAGCCTTCCAGCGATTTGAGCGGGTCCGACACAAGTTTATCCACGGCATCGGGTCGGGTGTCCAGCCAGGCCTGGATGGCGTCAGCGTCATCCTGGGATAGCCTGCCGTTCGCAACCAGGTCATCAAGTAGTTCCGGACTGACCGCCGGGATGTTCAGCGCTCCGCTGCCGCTCGTTCCATCCAGGCCGCCCCGGTGGAACTTGAAGGCATTTCGTGTTGAGGTCTTGATGCCGTTAAGCGCTACGGGCCGGCTGTCCAGCCAGTCACCGATAGCCGCCGCTTCAGACTCAGAGAGAGTTCCGTCCGACACGAGCGTGGCAAGTGCGTCGGCCTGTTTCTCATCCTGTATCTCGTCCCGGGCCTGCTCAAACGCATCGTCAAGCGTGGAACGCTCGATGCCGAGGATCGAGGCGACTCTGTCCAGCAACTCTCCCCCGGGTATACGGCCACGGAAATCGGCGGAGGCTGCGGTTGCTCCGGCGAGCACGCCCACGACAGCCATCCCAACCACCAGGCTCAAGAACCATCGACGACTCATCAGTCGTAACTCCCTGACAGGGCCGCGGCCCGCTGAATCTCTATCGCTACGGATACGTTATACGCGCGCAATGTCAAGGAAGTTTTAATGATTCAGCTCGTAAGACGAAAGATTCACCGGGATTCGATCGCCAGCAGGGTTGCACCACGGTCGCCATGTATCCACCGCACGAAGCCCGGCGGCGCGCCCGCCGGTGTGGCCGGGGTTGGCGTTCCCGCGTAAAGACGTGCTTCGAGAGCCTCAGCACGCGTGCCGGAGGGCATCGGCGCGCGCTATCGGACGACCGCCGCCGCGCAGATGCTGCGGGACGCCTCTCAGGCCGCGGTCACGGCCGCCGGAACGTAGGGGCAGCTCGGTTCGGGCGCAAAGGGATCGCCGGTCGTCGCGTACGCCCTCGCACGCGATCCTCCGCAAACAACGTTGAACGGGCACATGCCGCATTTACCCTTGAGCGCGCCCGTGTCCCGGAGTGACCGGAAGATTGGTGCGTCCCGGTAGAGATGAACCGGGTCATCGGTCCGGATGTTGCCCGCCCGGTAGGGCAGGAAGCCGCTCGGGTACACGTCGCCCAGGTGCGAAACAAAGAAGATGCCCTTGCCGTCGTTAGTGACCGGTCCCGGCCACATGCCGCGGACCTCCGCCGGGCTCATGTCTTCAACGGCACGGCCCTCCGCCGCGAGACGGCGCTGGATTGCGACGCGTCGAAACGGCTGCCCGAGCGTGGTCTTGGTCATGAAAGGCCAGTCGCCGCGGTTTGAGACGACCCAGTTGAAGGTCTCCTCGTGCTGCTCCGGCGACATCAGGGACGCCTCCAACCCCCGGCCTACGGGCACGAGAAGGAACAGGTCCCACAGCACCGCGCCCTCCCTCGCCACCAACGCCGCCATCTGCGGCAGGTAGTCGCGGGTCCGGCGCGTGATGGTGGTGTTCACCTGGAACTCAAGGCCGGCCTCGCGCGCCATCCGGAACATGTTCATCGTTCGGTCAAACGTCCCCGGGAACCCGCGAAACAGGTCGTGGGTTTCCGCGTCCGGTCCATCGAGACTGAACGAGACGCGTGACACGCCCAGTTCTACGAGCCTGCGGAACCGCTCTTCCGTGGCGAGCGCCGTGGCGCTGGGCGATACCGAGACGGTGAGCCCCAGCCCGACAGCGTGCTCGACGATGTCGAACAGGTCACGGCGCATGAACGGGTCGCCTCCGCTGAGGACGATGATCGGCTTGTGATCGAACGCGGCCAGCCGGTCCATCAGATGGAACCCCTCGTCCGTCGATAGTTCAAGCGGATGCCGCTTTGGCTGGGCCTCGGCCCGGCAGTGCTCACACGCGAGGGCGCAGGCGCGCGTCATCTCCCAGAACACGACGATCGGGTCACGATCGGTATCGACCCGGGGCATTCCGCCCGGGTGGCCCGCCGGTTTTTTGGCCGGGTGGCCCGTCGGTCTGTTGGCCGGGTGGCCTCCGGGCCTGTTGGCGGGCCTTCCCACCTCTCCGCTCTTTCCGCCCGGGTGCGTCATGAGACGGCGGCGGGCTCGAAAACCTCGGCGTCGGTCAGGTAGCAGGCCGGGTCCATGCCAAACGGATCACCGGTCGCTGACTCGCCCCGCACCCTCAGATTGCCGTTGCAGGAGTTGAGCCACCGGCAGTCACGGCAGCGTTGCGGCAGCAGGGACTTGCGGTTGCGGAGCTGGTGCAAGAACTCGTTGCTTTCGTCAGACCAGATCTCGCTGAACGGCCGTTCCAGCACGTTGCCCAGGTTCCGAGTCCACCAGAACTGGTCCGGGTGGACGTTCCCGAGGTTGTCGATGCTTGCGATGCCCCGGCCGGAGCTGTTCCCGCCGTTTTTGCGCAGCATTCGTTCGATATCGTCCGTACGCTCCGGCGCGTGCTCCCTGCTCCACATGGCAAGAATCGGGCCATCTGCGTGGTTGTCCACGGTCAGGACTTCGAGGTTGTGCCCGGTCTCGTGCGACTTGATAGTTCGTTCGAAAACGAACTCCACTGCGGACCGCCGTTGCGCGTCGTCCAGGTCAAACGACAGCAGCTTCTCTCCCCGTCCGGCGTAGGCCAGGTGGTAAATGCAAACGCGGGGGACGCCCTCGCTTTCTGCGAGGTCGAAAAGACCAGGCAGATCGCTGATGTTCTGCTTTGTCATCGTGAACCGGAGGCTCACCCGCATGCCGACCGCGGTGGCGTTGCGGATACCTTCCAGCGCGTCTTTGAAAGCGCCTTTAGACCCGCGGAACTTGTCGTTTATCTTCTCAAGCCCGTCCAGGCTGATTCCTGCGCGGACCATCCCTGCGTCGGCCAGCGTCCGCGCCATCTCGGGCGTCATCAGGGTGCCGTTTGACGATAGCGTCGGCCGCAACCCGCGCTCGGCGGCCCGCTTTACCAGGACCGGCAGGTCATGGCGCCTCAGCGGTTCACCGCCGGAGAAAAGCAGGACCGGAATGCCGTAATCGGCCAGGTCGTCGATGACGGTGAGCGCCTGCTCGGTTGTCAGCTCTCCCGGATACACCTCGTCATGCGACGAGCTGTAACAGTGGGCGCAATGGAGGTTGCAGCTCCGCGTGACGTTCCACACGACGATAGGCCGCCGGTGGACCGGCGCCGGGTTGGGGTTTTCCGGCTTCTTCTCGCCGTACCGGAGATCGTCTCCGGGGGTCCGTACGTCACATAGAAGGCGCGTTACGCTTAGCAATCGGGACCTCCCTCGCCTCGTCGTTGCAGCAATGAATTGATCCCGGGGAGCCACGCGGCAGGGGTGCGGCTTAGAGAAGGATGCGATGCCTCAAACCGGCCAGCGCCACGATGGAAACCGGGTCTCTATATCGGAGTCTCGCGCTGCGCGAAGTGCTGTGCGCGTTTCTTCACACAACCCTCACGGGAGAGGGACAGCGGCAAGCCGGTGACCCGTCCGGACCCCGGTTAGAAGTCCACCAGGTTCCACGGCTGGCGCGCTACGGCGAACATACGGTCAGCCCGGTCTAGCGCGCCGGAAACGCTCTCGACAACGCGCCCGGCGCGTGCCAGTTCTGACGGCTTTGACCCGCCCATGTATATCGCTGCGAGGTCGGCCGCTGACAGGGAGATGTCCGGCCGATCGCTGGTCGCGACGCAATCAGATCCTTCACCACCGCCGTCGATACGCCATGTGCCGTCGTTCCAGTCACAGAACGAGTCTTCAACCCGGATTACGAGCGAACCATCTTCCGAGTAGGCGCGAGCGGACAGCGCCGCCGGCACGTCGATCAACCTCAGCCACAGTCCGTCGTACGAACTGCGTTTGAGGCGGCGGGGGTCAGTCAGCATCCAGACCAGGCCGTCATCTATCGGCGCGCCGTGGCCGACAGAGATGGTGGATGCGAGGTCGATATCGAAACAAAATCGCCAGAGCGCTGCCGTGGCCTCGTCATCGGTGGCAACCAGTTCGTGAACCTCCACCTTGTTGTTGGCGTCACCGGCGGTCACGTTGTGCCGGATTCGGTACATCACGTACCCGGTGGGAACTCCGTTTGTCTCGTAATAGGCGTAGAAAAGCTCCGGCGATTTGTTGCGCATACCTTCCGGGTCTGAAATTGCCGCTTCCCACCCCAGGTCGTTGCGCTGGATCATCCCCGGATACTCTTTGCAGACCCGCTGGTGCATCGGCGCAAACAGATCCTGTGCGTCTTTTTTGTCGATGAAATTCACCTGTCCACGGATGTCAGGTGAGTGGGCGAAAGAGGTGTGCCGGAGATCGATCTCGCGATGCTCATGTGTAACCGCCGGCCCGTACCCGAACCGGCCGTAGATCAACGATTCAGAAGCCCAGAGCGCAACCAGGGGCACGCCGCGCTCATGGTGTGCGTCAATCTGGCGGCGCATCATCCCGGTCAGGATGCCGCGTCGCCGGTGTGTTGGCGAGACGGTGACTTCAGTGATGCCACCCATGGGAAGGGTGTTCGCTCCCGGGACCGATATCTCAAGCGTTATCGAACTGGACGTTCCGACCATCAGGTCTCCGTCGAAAGCGACGATGCTGCGCTCCGGCTCGAATATCCTCCGCCCGAGATCCTTTAACACGGGGTTGGAATCCGGGTGGGCAGAGAAGCCCCGCAACATGGCAGCGTCGAACTGGTCGAACTCATCTATGGTGATCGGGCGATAGGTGATTGGCATGACTGTGACCGGGTTCGTATTGCGGGTTGCGAAGGGCAAACGAACATTCTACGACCCGGCGCGCGCCCGAACTAACCACCCCCAAACCCCCTCCTGAATCAGGAGGGGGCCGCCCGTCACCCAGAGCGAACACCCGGTCATCCTGGGCATATATGCCAGAAATGTGTGATTTATTGGGCCACTAAGTGAAAGTACCAGTCGAAGTAACTCGATCGTTTTCTA
>JADFRU010000110.1:0-5895 GCA_022561115.1 Chloroflexota bacterium
GAAGCGTGGCGGAGACGCCGGACTGGGCGCAATGCCCGGGTTGGACATGGGTGGAGACGCTGGACTGGGCGCAATGCCCGGCCTGGACATAGGTGGAGACGCCGGACCGGGCGCAATGCCCGGCCTGGACATGGGCGGAGACGCCGGACCGGACCCTGTGGCCGGGCTGGAGGTGGGTGACGACGCAGGGATGGGCGAAATGCCCGGGTTGGATACCGGCGCAGGCATGGACACCGGGTTCGACGATACGCCCGGCGACGATGTGGGCGGTGGGTTCGACGCCGGCATGGAGGACGCGCCTTTCGATAGCCCAGAACAGATGTCCGCGGGGCCGGGAATTGTGGACGCGCCTTATGACGACTCGGTCACTTCTCCCGCACAGGCCCCACGCCCCCCCCGGAGCCAGGCTCCCCGCCAGGATCAAGACGTCTATTCCCAGGCGTCTGGCGATGATTACGACTACACGGAACCGGCCCCATTACCTGACGACCCGCCTGCGAGCGCTCCTCCGGATGCCTTGCAGGCGCCGGTGGAAGCGGTGGCCGCGCCCGAGACCGGGCCTCCCGTCTCTCCGGCCGTGGACCCGGCTCTCGCCGAGATGGACCTTGTCACACTTGTCGGAGTCGTCCGGTGGGTTGATCAGGCTGTTCAGCGCCTTGGACAACGGCGCGTGGACGCTTTGCTGGACGTCTGGCAGATGACCGGACGGATCTCTGAGCCGACCAAGGAGATGATTCAGCGCCTCTGCGCGCTGACCCACGAAGACCAGGACGAGCGCGTCCCGCTGCGTGAACTCGTGGCGATGATGATCCAGATGGAGGCCGTGCTGGACACCAAGGAAACGTCCAACAGCCGTCTCCTGGCAATGCTGTTCGATGACCCTGGTGACCCGCTCGCAGGCCTTGGATCACTTGCCCGGCACTAGCCCGTCCACACTGGGATGGCCTCGCTGAAATTGCATAAACACGACCGGACCGGCCTGAGCCGTCAAACGGCGGTGGCCGGTCCGGTCGTATCTTCCCGCCTGGCCCTCTCCGGGCTGCCGGGTCCCATGGAGCAATCCGATAGATAAGGCGATCACAACAATGCTGCTGACGATCGCCGGAGTGATCTCGGCGATCGCCATCATGAACGCGATTTTGCCCGCGGTTTCACGCAGCACGAACGCCGTCACCACGGCCAGCAACACCGTTGATGAGCGGATCAAGACGGATATTTCCGTGATCCACGCCGTCGGAGAACTGACCGCGACATCCAGCCCGAGCTGGGTCGATACCAACTCCAACTCCAGGTTCGATTTCTTTATCTGGGTCAAGAACGTGGGAGATCGCACGGTAGATCTCATCAGCGAGACCGATGTGTTCTTCGGGCAGCCCGGCGATATCGCCAGGATCCCCCACTCTACCGACGCCGGCGGAACGTACCCGCGCTGGGACTTCATCGTCGAGAACGCGACCGAGTGGTCAACATCAACAACCATCAAAGTCACGGTCACCTTTGACGACGGCTGCCCGTCGTGCATCAAGCCGGCCGGTAACTACTTCGTCAAGGTCATCACGTCCAACGGCGTGGCGGCGGAAAAATTCTTCAGCATCTAGACCGTCACTCACCCGGACCGGAGTCCGGAAGTAACGCGGCTATCCGGAACGTTCAGGAAGGGAGGACCAGTTGGCCAACGCCGTAACGTCAGTTCTCTCGTTCGCCCTGATGCTTTCCGTAATTTTCAGCGTGCTCACGAGCGTCCTGAAGCTCACGAGCAGTGCTGCGGAAACGCAGTCTGCTATCCAGAGGGCTGCGGCGGAGGCGGCGCTCGGCTCGCTCACCGTGATCGGCGCGGTTGCCACGGATGATGCCGGCGCCACCAACGTGGACATCACCATCCTGAACGAAGGCGCGTTGTCCTACTCCCAGTTCAAGGACTGGACCGTGAACATCAACTACACCAACGGGGCCGGGGACACCGTTTTCAGCTTTCTGCCGTACGCGGAGACGCTGGTGGACGGCACGTGGACGGTTGAAGGCCTTTACATGGACGCCGCACGCAGCGTTGTGGAGCTCATCGAACCGTCCGTGGTCAACCCACAGGAATACCTGGTGGTTCGGGTGCGGCTTGGCGACGGCACTCTTGCCGGAACCCGTGGCTGGGCGGTGGTGACTCCCGAAGACGGTATTCCGACATCGGTGTTCTTCGATGCTTGAGCGCAATCGGAAAGGCGCAGTCCGCCGCTGCGTGGACGCCGACGGTCAGAGAGGCGCTTAAACGCAGTGGCCAATCTGCTCGTCTCTCTCATCATGGTGGCGGTGATCCTCACTGTCGTACAGGCCTTCACCCGCAGTTCACTAGGACCACAGGACACGCTTGCGGCGTCTACCAGGGTCATGCGCGCACGGACCGGCCAGATAGCCCGCACAGAGCTGGCCTCCAGGGGGGTCACCGTGCAAGACGCTGGAACCACTATCAACTACACAATCGCCAACACCGGACAAACGCCGCTACGAGCCCTGGATGAGTGGGACGTACTCATCAGTTACCACGAAACGGCAGGGAATCTAGGACTCCAATTGCAACGGCTGACATATACCGAGTCGGCGACCCCGGCGAACGGCGAGTGGACGAGTGGCGGGATCTACCTGGACGCATCGCTGAACGACGCCGAGGTGTTCAACACGGGGATCATCGATTTCGGGGAAGAGATCGTGATCACGGCGAAGGTCACGCCGGCCATCGGGACCGATACAGACAACCTGATAACGGTCTCCGTTCAGAACGGTGTGACCCTCTCAACCAACTTCTCTAACTAGGGCGATTTTCCAACCGGGAAAGACCCGGAAACCGGAACTGAAACGGCTGATGCGCCGGTGAATCCGCCGGGCGCGAGCGCTTCAAGTAAGGGCGAACCAAAAATGGTGATGAACGGAGTCGGATCCCGGCTGAAGGTGATTTCCACCGGCAGCTCGGAGATCGATAAAAAGCTCGGAGGGGGTATCCCCGCGGGCTCGTTGACACTTATTGAGGGACAGTCTGACTCCGGCAAATCCGTTGTCGCACAACAGATGATCTGGGGGTCGCTCCATGATGGCGCCTCCGTCGTCCTCTACACGACCGAGAACACCGTCAAGAGCTTTATTCGCCAGATGGCGTCGCTCGCGCTTGACGTCCTGGATTTCGTGCTCCTCGGGCGGTTGCGCATCGTCGAGGTCAGCTCCGGGCGATCCGGCCTGAGCGCGGCAGAGGTGCTGACTCGCCTCATCGAGTCCATGAGGAAAGAAACCGGCGCCGACATGATGGTCGTCGACTCGCTGACCACATTCGTATCGCACGGCGTCTCGGACGAGGCGGTCGCGTATTTCGAGGAATGCCGTGAGATCTGTTCTGACTACGGCAAAACCATCATGAACATCTCGAACTCGTACGCATTTGACAACTCAACCCTGGCCCGCCTCCGGTCCATGTGTGATGCACACCTGTCTCTTCGCGTGGAGGAGGTTGGAGACAAGCTCGTCAAGATCATGGAGGTGTCAAAGATCCGCGGCGCATCCAAGACCACGGGAAACATCATCACCTTCGACGTCGAGCCGAACCTCGGCATGCGGATAATCCCGATCTCCAAGGCATCAGCTTAGGCAGGGCAAATAGTTGACCCATATCGCGTACCCGTTCCAGCCGAAGATCGTTGAAGAAGAGGCCTCTAAGGACCCTTTCTCTTCCCCGTTCTTCAAAAGCCTGCCGCCTGACCTCCAGGAGGCTTCGCGCGAGCATCCCCACCTGCTTGAGTACCTGAACCTCCTCCCCGTTGGCGATATCGGCATTCCGCAGTACATGGCCAAGTTGACCCGGGACGCCGGAAAACTTGAGTCAAAGAACCTGATCTACCCGGCGCGCCAGGGGATCTTCATCCACGTCCTGGATGACCCGGACAAGGTCCGGGACTGGTACATCGGCATAGAGCCGGAACTGGACCACCCGGACATTCTCACGATTCTCGCTGAGGTCGAGGATTCGCTTCTGGACTTCACGGACGAGTTTGATGCCGCCAAGACGGAAGATGCCCTGATAGCGGTCTTACGGATGTCGGTCGACAGGATTTTCGGCGTCTCATCCTCCGGCGATGACGAAGATGTGCAGATGACGATGAGCGCCAAAAAAAGCAAGCTCTCGTTCCTGTCTAGATTCTTGAGCAAGAAACAAGCAGGTGCAGGGGGAAACCTCAACGCAAAGTGGGGGCTGAGTGAAGACGCCCTGGAGGGGCTCAAGTACAGCCTTGTGAAGGAGAAGGTCGGGATCGGCATTCTCCAGCCATTAATCCTCGATGAATACATCGAGGACATCAGTTGCAGCGGGCTCGGCTCACTCTTCATCGAGCACAAGATCTTCAAGAGCCTGCGTTGCTCGTTTGGCTTCAAGACGCACGATGAACTGAACGAGTATGTCCTGAGACTGTCAGAGCGTGCCAAGAAGCCTGTGACCTTCAGGCAACCGGTCGTTGACGCCTCGCTGCCGGACGGATCACGCATCAACTTCGTTTACGGTCAAGACGTGTCGGTACGCGGCAGCAACTTCAGCATACGTAAGTTCGCAGAAGAGGCGATCAGCATCATCCAGCTGGTCAGATGGGGTTCTCTCAACTGGATGATGGCGGCCTACATGTCGCTCATCATCGAGGACGGACTGAACGTGTTCGTGTCCGGGGAGACGGCTTCTGGCAAGACGACGCTGCTCAACGCTCTGACCACCTTCATCGACGCAAACGCCAAGATCGTGTCCATCGAGGACACGGCTGAGGTCAATGTGCCGCACGCGAACTGGATCCAGGAGGTGACCCGGAAGCCGAAACCGGGTGAGAACGACTCGGGCGTGGACATGTTTGACCTTCTGAAGGCAGCACTACGTCAGCGGCCTGACGAGATCATCATCGGCGAGATTCGCGGCGAGGAAGGGCTGATCGCTTTCCAGGCGATGCAGACCGGTCACGCCTGCATGGCCACGTTCCACGCCTCCTCCGTCCAGAAACTGATCCAGCGCCTCACCGGGTCACCGATCAGCGTCCCGAAGAACTACATCGACAACCTGAACGTCGCCATTATCCAGGTCGCTGTGCGGCTTCCGAACGGTGATACGGGCCGGCGCGCGGTGAGCATCAACGAGATCGTCAGTTACGACTCGAAAGAGGACGCGTTCAGCTTCGTAGAGGTGTTCCGCTGGGACCCGGCGACCGACACATTTGAGTTCACCGGTGATCAGAACAGCTATCTCCTTGAGTACAGAATCGCGGCCGGACGCGGCTACCCGCCGGCTCGCCGGCGACAGATCTACTCGCTCGTCCAGCGGCGCGCCAGGATACTGGAGAAGCTGTCTGACTCCGGCCTCAACGAATACGGAGAGGTCTACAAGGTCCTCGCCAAGGCCAACCGTGAGGGGTTGTTCTGATGGTTACGGCAAGACTGCCGTTCGTCGGCTCCCTCACGGGTAAGAAAAAGAAGACGAAGAGTGCTGGGGTTAAATCCAAGTCACCCATCAAGGTCAGCTCGCGCGAGCTGTTCTTTGATCTGTTCACGCATATCTCGTACATGGCCGCCCTGGCTACCGCCAAGGTTTCCCGTGCCGAGATGTTTAGCCGCGCCGCGCGCCTGGACCTGGCCTCTACCCGGTACTTCCTGGAGATCCAGACGCTCGCAGACCGGCTCGGGTTTGACTACGCGGAATCGTGCCGGCTTGTCGGTGAGCGGATTTCAAACCCGGACGCGTCGCAGCTTCTGCTCCGCATGTCCGGCTCACTTTCTGCGGGTGAGGACGAGGCGGAGTTCTTGACCCGTGAAGCGCGCGTTATGGCGGCCCAGTACGAAGCACAGTACGAAGCCGACATTGAATCTATGAAGAAGTGGACCGACGCTTAC
>JADFRU010000111.1:0-5844 GCA_022561115.1 Chloroflexota bacterium
GATAGCCGGCGATCAGTTCCGGCGATATATCAGGAAACGCCCCAACCTGCTCGGGAGAGTCACCAATCCCGCCACGGTCGTTAGCGGGCATCCCGAACTTATCGGCCCAACCGCGGGTTCGCCAGACGATGTCGCCTTTGCTCAGATACCCGTTGATCCACATGTCTTCGACCCGCGTCAGGTGCTGCACGGTCCACAGGATGTGGTTGGCCGTCGGCGTTGGACGCCAGCGCCACTGTTCGGGGCTGAGCCCGTCCAGCGCCGTATCCAGTTGCTCACTGAAATCGGTTATGGCCTGTAACGTGATGTCCCGGAAATCCATCTCGGCCTCCCGGCGTTGCGATGATTCGTCGGCGCGATGCGCGCATTATGGGCGGAATCTATGTCGTCAGGGCGAAAGCCAGAATCTGCTGATGACGACCCGGTGTACAACTGTCACGTACATCAATGTGATGCACCCGGAAACTCTGGCCCCGAGAGTTTAGTGCAGGGGATTTTCATCTACCCAACCCGGAAAGATCGTCAGTATCCAGACGCTGAACGCCCGGCGCACCGGCCGCTGGTAAAGCTAGAATCGACCGGCAAACTATGCGACATCTCCTCACGCCCCCCAGTTCAGCCTGCTCATCCGTTTGTGAAGGCCGTGCAAACGGCTACCTGTTCAGTCGTATCCCGACGCGCCTGACACTCCGATATATGGAATCCACTCAAGTCCCCGTGGTGATGCGTTGACCTCTCAGACTTCGGATCATCAGGCGGACGCCATCGCCGAGTCGTCACACCTGTTGGAGGTGCGCGACCTGGCGACGGGGTTCGTCACCGCTGAGGGCTACGTTCAGGCTGTGGCCGGTGTCTCGTTCCACATCGACGAGGGAGAGATTCTCGGACTTGTGGGAGAGTCCGGGTGCGGCAAATCGGTGACCTCGCTGTCGATCATGCGCCTCATTCCGGACCCCCCCGGGCAGATCACCGGCGGCAGCGTGTTGTTCGAGGGACGCGACCTGCTGAAGATTCCTGAACGGCAGATGCGGCAGGTCAGAGGCGGCAGCATCGGCATGATATTCCAGGAGCCGATGACGTCTCTGAATCCTGTACTCACGATTGGCCGGCAGATTACCGAAGCGATCGAGGTACACCTGGACCTGAAGGGCCGGTCGGCGCGCAATCGTGGCATTGAGATACTGGACCGCGTGGGGTTGCCAGACTCCGGGCGAAGGTTTGACGACTACCCGCATCAGTTGAGCGGCGGCCAGCGCCAGCGCGTGATGATCGCCATGGCCATCAGTTGCAACCCCAGGCTGCTGATCGCTGACGAGGCGACCACGGCGCTTGACGTGACCATCCAGGCCCAGATCCTGGAGTTGCTGCAGTCGTTGTGCGAAGAGTTCCGGATGGCGCTCCTGATCATCACCCACAACCTCGGGGTCGTGGCGCGCTATGCGGAACGCGTGGCCGTCATGTACGCCGGTAAGATCATCGAATCGGGCCCCGCGGATGCGATCTATGCCGCGCCGCGCCATCCGTACACCGCCGGTCTCTTGAGCTCAGTTCCGCGCCTCGACGCCCCCGTGGGAGCCCGGCTGACACCGATCGAAGGCGAGATACCGGACCTGACCAACCTGCCTCCGGGCTGTGCCTTCGAGCCGAGGTGCCGGTGGGCGGTCGAACGATGCGGCGTGGACTCACCCGGTCTCATCGAGGCGGAGCCCGGCCACTACGCGGCGTGCTGGGAGCATGAAACGGTGGCGGCGGACCTTGCGGCGGACCGGAGACAGTCGTGACATCAGGACCTTCACGGCCCGGTTCAACGGGTTCAGAGAACGGTGAGGCCGCCGCGTTTGACGGACCGATGTTGACTGTCCGGGACCTGCGGGTTCACTTTCCGATCACGTCCGGTTTCCTGTTCCGTCGTCAGACCGGCTCCGTGAAGGCTGTTGACGGAGTGTCGTTTGAGATAGCGCCCGGAGAGACGCTTGGACTCGTAGGGGAGAGCGGTTCAGGCAAGACCACCACCGGCCGGGCGATTCTTCAACTGCAGCGACCCACGTCAGGGTCGGTGGAGTTCAGGGGCGTTGAGTTAACCGGCGTGTCCGCGTCGAAAATGCGTCCGTTTCGGTCCGAGATGCAGATCATTTTCCAGGACCCGTACGGATCGTTGAACCCGAGGATGAACGCCGGGCGGATCATCGAGGAGCCGCTCAAGGTGCACGGTCTGGCCGGCGACAAAAACGAGCGCCGGGAGAGGGTCGCCGGGTTACTTGAGCTTGTCGGCATGAACCCGGCCATGATGGGCCGGTACCCGCACGAATTCTCCGGCGGCCAGCGTCAGAGGATCGGGATTGCGCGGGCGCTGGCCGGCGAGCCGTCCTTCATCGTGTGCGATGAACCGGTGTCGGCGCTGGACGTTTCGATACAGGCGCAGATTCTAAACCTGCTGTCGGACCTGCAGTCTGAGTTCAACATCTCGTACCTGTTCATCGCCCATGACCTGTCGGTGGTACGTCACATAAGCGATCGCGTCGCGGTGATGTACCTGGGCAAGATCATGGAACTGGCATCGAGCACGGAACTGTACGAGAACCCGATGCACCCGTACACGCGCGCCCTCATGTCCGCCGTCCCGATCCCTGACCCCAGGATTGAACGTCAACGGGAGCGAATCGTGCTCAAGGGCGACATTCCAAGCCCGATAAACCCGCCCTCAGGCTGCGTCTTTCGCACCCGCTGCCCGATCGCGACCGAAGAGTGCGCGACTATCGAACCGGAATTGACGGAACGAAGCCAGGGCCACCAGGTCGCCTGTATAAAGGTGTAGGACCGGTCCCGTTCCGGCCGGACCCGGGTTCAGGCTCAGGAAAGCGCCCACGTGATTATGCCTGCGACGAGCGCCGCAATCAGTCCAACCGGAACAAGAACGACGGTCGCCCACTCGATCGGCCTCCGCCACGGCGAATCGCCGGAGAACGAGGAAGAGGTTATATCCACGCCCCGGCCCATCGCTTCAGCCGAGAGCAACAGGGACACGATGGCGTGGGTCACTGCGACCGATAACGCCCCCATTGAGAAGATGGCGGCGACCTCTGTGATCTGATCACCCTCGCCGAAAAGAATGGCGTCGATCAGCGCCACCGCCACGGCAATCAGCGCCGCTGTTGCCGTGCCGAAACGCCACTGGAGGCCAACCGCGGCCGTCCAACGGGACCCGGTTTCCCCTGCTCCACCCTGCTCCCCGGACCTGGCGCGCAAAGACGTTAGAACGTAAAGGTTCCACGTCAGCAAGACCAGCGCGAGCAGGGCATTGCCGACCAGGAATGCGGTCAGTGTCATTAATGAATTATTCCGTGCCCGATACGCTATTTCCAGGGCGATTATCCACGTTGCACGGGCTCTTCCAGAGCCGTCCACCGCAGGTCCCAAACGTACGCGCCGGACCCCCTAAACTTGAATTGTGACGATCTCTTGCTGCACTTCGCCAGTGACCTCCGGGCCGTGTTCTCCCAGAAAAACATTGATCTCAGACCGAATGCCGAACTCCGGCAGATAGATTCCGGGCTCAACGGATACGGCGATACCGGGGATCAACTTGCGAGTGTCATGTGTTTCCCAGTCATCCAGATTAACGCCATTACTGTGGACCTCCAAGCCGATGCCGTGGCCCAGGCGATGGACGAAGTAGCCGGCATACCCGGCCTTCGCGATAACGTCACGTGCCGTCCGGTCTACTTCCCAGCCTTCAAGCTCACGACCCTGCGCATGCGCATCCCGCATAAACGCGACCGCTGTATCGCGGGCTTCGGCGACCGCATTGAACACGCTTTTATGCGTGTCGCCGGGCTCCCCGGTGAACCCTGTCCAGGTGATGTCAGCGAAAACCGACCCGGGCTCCGGTGCGACGGCCCACAGGTCGATCAGCACCAGGCTGTTCTTGCGGACGATGGCTGACGAATCCGGTGAAGGCTCGTAATGAGGATCCGACGCATGCCCGTCCATCGCCACGATCGGGCCATCCGGGGCGACGAGACCGAGCCGGTCAAAGCGCCCGCGGATGAACTCTGCAACGTCATGCTCCGTGAGCTTCCAGTTGATGTTCTCACCGATGAACCTGAAAGCGTCATGGACGGTCCGCAGCAGCCCGTCCATCGCCACGCCGTGTGACACTCTCTGCTCAGGCGTCCAGCGTTCAGTTGAGTACTGCAGCACATCGCCGGAGCTGACGACCTCTACGCCAAGGGAGCGGACCAGCTCCACCGTGCCGGCGTCTACCCTGCCGACGCGCGGAAGCGCAGCCTCGGGCGAATACTCCATCGCCACCCGTTGTCTCCCGGCGAGCATTTCGCCGAGATGGGTGAGCATCTGGGACCGGCTGCCGAATCGGCGCAACTGGATCTTCACATCTTCAGCGCCGGCCTGTTCGATCATGGACTTGAATCGGCCTGCGTCTACCTGGTGGGCCAGAAGGACGGGGTCGCCCTCGGCGGGCACCAGGAGCCAGCAGGGCCGCGTTATGTGTGAGACGGGCCCGACGAGGTTCCAGAAGATCGGGTTTGAGCCCCGGTAATCCTGCAGCAGCCACCCGTCGACATGAGAACCATGCAGGTACTCCCTCGCACCGGCCAGCGCCTCGCCTATCGTCATCGCTTCTTCATTTTCGGGCGATCCGCGGGTCCGGGAACAGCTTCCGGGCGGCTTCTACGTCTGCCGGGGTGTTCATATCGAGCCGTGCGAGAGGGCTATCCACCTCCACCCGGTTCAGTCGGTTCGCATGCGCCTGTACCACCTGCCGCACGCCCAGGCCTTCTTCCGTGATGGCCGCAAGCTCAGCGCGCAGCGAGCCGTCAAAGATGAGCGGGTGCCCGCCGTGTCCGTCGTAAACAGGTGAACTGATTGGCGCTCCGGTCGATCGATGTGATTCCAGGACCATCCGTATCAACCATGCCGGCCGGGGCTGATCGACCGCGAGCACGACGATGCTCTCCACATCAGCCGGAAGCGCTGCGAGTCCGGCTTTCAGGGAGGTGATTTTGCCGGACAGGTAATCGGGGTTTCTCACGGCATTGACGGGGCCTTCCGAAAGCGCCGGGAACCTCAAACGAAGCGCGGATTCCACATCCGCGGCATGGCTTCCCGTCACGGCAAACACATCGTCGACGCCGGCGTCCATCAATGCCTCGATCTGTCGCTGGATCAACGGGGCTCCAAACCAGTCGATCAAGGGTTTGGGAGTGCCCATGCGACTGGACTCGCCGGCGGCGAGCAGTATTGCGCAGATCGACAACTTCTGAAACTTCAGTCCGCGGCGGCGGTAGCGCTCTCGGAACGGGCGTGATCCGCAGCGATCTGGAGCAACCGCTCGTCCAGTTTCATGGGCAGGCCGGTGCCGCCCAGGCGGAACATCAAGATCTCAGCGACGATGCTGATGGCGATCTCTTCCGGTGTCCGGGCGCTGATGTCCAGGCCGCTGGGGGCCCTGAGTTCCCGTATGCGCTCAAGCGATATGCCCCGCCTGATCAACTCTTCATAGATCATGATCGTCTTGCGCTTGCTGCCCAGGAGGGCAACGTAGCGCGCCGGGGTGCGTGCGGCAGCCTCAAGCGCCGAGTCGTCGTACCGGTGACCCCGCGTCGCTATAACGATGAATGTATTGGCGTTGATCGGCAGATCGGCGATGCCACTGACGAAATCCTGCGTCAGGATGATTTCGGCTTCCGGGAACCGCTCGGCGGTTGCGAACTCCGGCCGGTCGTCGATCACGAACACCCGCATACCGACCGACTTCGCGATCGGGGCCATGGCCTTGGACACGTGGCCGCCACCCGCCAGCACCATCGTGGGCGGCGTGGTGAA
>JADFRU010000112.1:0-5824 GCA_022561115.1 Chloroflexota bacterium
GCTATACCCCCTGCAAAACACGGGGCAGCTCGCGCCCGGGGAGTCGCACACGCTGCCGGCCGACCTCCCGGCGGTGCTGGGGGACATCCACGGGTTTGTGCGCGCAGGGGACGTGGCCGGACAAACACGGATCGGAACAGCCCGACGCAACGCCTCAACCTCGTCGATCACCGACACCTATGAAGGTTTCCCGTACCTCCCGGTGCAACTGCCGGGCGCGCGTGTAACGGTCACATCGGCGCGCTTTGGCGGTATGTCGTTCTCGCCGCCCGCCACCACAGTGACATCGGACAAACAGGGCAATTTCGTTCTTCAACTTCCCCCGGGCGGCTACTCGGTGCAGGTCACGGCCCCGGGCCATGCGACATTCACCACCGAAGTGACGATCGGTTCCGCTCCGCTGGCACGCGACTTCCGCCTGTCACCTGCAACGACCTCCGTAGTCGGCCGTATCGACGGGACGATGATCCAGGACATGACCCACCTGACCGACGCTGTGTTCGGGGTGTCTGGAGCCAGCGTGGTCCTGCAACGCGGTGACCTGGTGTTTGCGGCAGAGACCGACGAACGCGGCGTGTTCGTAATCGAAGGCCTGCCGCTGGACATCGAGGACGGTGTCATCTCCGACACCGATTACGAACTCCGCGTCACGCACACGGAATACTTTCCGTTGACCCAGGTCCTGACGCTGACGAGCGCCGAGGGCGTTCACCGTCTTGTGCGGGAATTTCCTGCGCTTGCCGCAGGCGGGTTCCTTGAAATATCAATTGCGGTGACGGACAAAAACGGCAACAAATCGGCTGCTATCGGCACGCTTGAGAGTATCCAGAACCTCCGAACCATGGACGTGTACGACGCCAGCTTCCTGTCCGGCGCAGAGTCGGTCGAGATCCCGAACCTTATTTCAATCCGCGCACGTCCCGGCCGGTACCGCGCCAGGATATGCCCCGGCACCCCGGGACTGCAGGGCTGCTTCGATCACTTCTGGACGAGCTCCGGCGGCGTTATTGACACGCTGGACCTGTCGTTCAACTGCGGGGACGGACCGCGCCTTGTGAGGTGCAGTCTCGATGGCGGGATCAGCGCCGGACCGGCCGGCCACATCCAGGCCAGCGGATACATCTACAGCGCCTCCACCGGTGAACCGTTACCGCAGGCGCGCGTGACCGTCGCGCTGAACGTGGTCACCGAGTACTGCGCGGAGACCTGCTCCGGCTTTGTCAGGGAGTTTTCCGCCACCGGGCCGACCAGCCCCAGCGGCCGCTATCAGATCGAGTTTCAGATCCCCGCCAGCAACGGAGGCGCCGACCTCACCGGGTGGTCCTGGGATGGCGGTGACCGGACGATCACCGTGACGAGCGCTGGCTACGAGACGATTGTGGACACCGGTCCGGGCGGTCCGGTGCGTAGTTTCGATGGATCCCAGGACTACTACCTCACACCATCCGGCCGCTTGAACACGCTCATCGTGGCCTCCGCGGCAGAAGGGCCGCCGGTCTCCGGGCTCGACGCGGGCCTCGGAGTTCCGGTCACCGGGCAAGACCGCCGCGCCACGGTCACGCTTTCGCCCCTCGGAGCCGACCTTGCCACCGGCTCGGACGGCGTGGTCTCGTTCCGCGCCCCCCCGGGAATAACAGAGGTCATCGTGAACGCCCCCGGCCACTATCCGTATACCGCCAGCGTGCTTGTGCCCGACGCGTCCGGCGACAGCATCGTGGATGCGCGATTCACCCTGGCCATCGAGCAGATTCCTCCACCCCTGATCGTGCCGGAATCGTTCGCTATCACACAGCGCGCAGACGGTCTCCCCTTGAAGGGATACGTTCTACGCGGTCTGTCATCGCCCGCCACCAACACGCTCTGGGAAGTTCGCGTAAACAGGGACGGGGTGCGACCGCTTCGCCCGGGCTTCAACGACCCGGTTGAGTCGGTTGACCTGGTAATCAACGTCGCTGAGGCCTGCCCGGGAACGCCGATCCAGGGCGGGGCGTTGCACCTGCGAGGCACGCTTCTATCCGGAAGCGTATCCGGTACCGGAACATGGGGCGGCAATCTGGATGTAGCTGACCTGCCCTGCGGCGTACTGCAGTGGAGGGTCGACGCCCGCACGTCGCGCTCGATCGTCACGCTTGGATTTGACTGGCCGCTCTGGCCATCCGGGCAACGCTACCCGCTCTCTATCCTCACCGGCATGGCGGGGACGCCGGTAGCACCGGCTAGCGACGCACTCGTTACGGCGGCCGGCTCCACGCTGACGTTTGAAGCGCAGCCCGGGTCGCTTCAAATCAAGCGCAACGGTGAATACCTGCTGTATGAGCTGCCGGACATCGTTGTCACCTCCAATTTCGGGCCGCCGAAGGCAGGAAAACTGCTTGGTGAACTGTCCGGGACCACGCCGGTCTTTGGACAGGTACAGGCTGTGCTTTCAATTGCGACCCTTAACGGCGAGACCGGGCTGTTTGATTTCCGCTCTCTCACATCCGGGCCAACGCCGCCAGACGAGGGCGCTGTCAACTACACCGTCACGGCCGAAGGGTTGTTCAGCCTGGACAGCGCAGCCGTTCCATCGGCGTCCGGCGCCGGTATCTGGGGTGAATCGATCAGCGCCGCCCTGGGCGAAACGCGCAGTGAAACGATCGACCTGCGCCTTCTGCCGAACCCGTTGTGGTCGCCGCTCAACCGGCTCGCGAGCGGGGGCGATGCCGGGAGCATCCAGGGAACCGTATTTGAGCGGGTGAGTACGGACGCGTCCTGGAACCTCTCGCCGCCACCGCCGCCCGGCGCAACGCCGCCGATCACCGGCGAACGCAACGTCGTGGCGGGCGCCCGCTTTGAAATAGTCTCGATAACGGAGTTCGAGTTCGGAACGTCCGTGATGAGCCACCTCAAGGTCGATGGACGGCTTGACTCACGGGCCGTCGCCGCTTTCGCAGAGGTCGCCGGAAGCGGCTCCGTCCGGGAAGCCCGCGCGACGGCATCAGGCGGTCTCACGATCTCCAGCGAGCTGTGGTCCGTCTGGAACTCCGGGCGTGAGATACCGGACTTCACGTTCTTCGATCGCGACCCGGGAACGGAAAGCATCGCCCACACGGCGCTGATCGTTGGCGAGCCACGATGGGTTGAGGGTGCGGCGGGCGCTTTCACAGGTCCGCGTCCGGGCGATTCGGCGGAAGTTCTTGGCGCGGGAGGGCTCGCCCGACCGGCCATATCGGCGACTCGTGATACAGACGGTGCGCTCTTCGTGTCGTTCGTGACAGCGAATCCCGGTTCGGGCCGTCCGGGTTCGGGCGGCGTCTCCCTCCTGCGGGCAGGTTCAAACGGCGGGGAATGGTCCCCTCCAATTCTTGTCGATGTCCTGCCACAGGGCATGTCGGTAGACACGGCGATCACCTCCGGAGCCGACGGCGAGGCGATGCTTGTCTGGTCTGCGATTCCAGACATCGGGGACGATCCGCGTGCGTTCGTCCGGAGCGCGTCCACCGCCGAGCTTTTCTACAGCCTCATGGATGCGGCGACGGGAACCTGGTCAACGCCACAGGCTATAACCGACGATAACCGGCCGGATTTCGCTCCGGTCATCGCATCCGACGGCGCGGGCCGGTTCGTCGTGGCGTGGGCGCGCGATATGGACGGCAACCTCCTGACCGCCGGCGATATCGTCGTATATGCATCAGAGTGGGTCTCCGGCCGCTGGTCCGCGCCATCACCGGTGATGCACGCACCGGGTGCGATTTCCGAGCTGTCTGTATCGGCGGCGCCGGGCACGGCGGTCGTCGGGGTCATAGCGAACGCACCGGATACCGGTCGCTCCGTGATCCTGAGTTTCAACAGCCTTGGAAGGTGGAGCCCGGTAAACGTCGTGGCAAGTGGACGCGCCGGGCTCTCGGACGTCGCCGTACTGATGGACAGGCCGGGACTGGCCACCGTGGCATGGAACGAGTCAGTGCCGGGATCGTCCTGGCGAGGACGTATCACGCATCGTCGTCGTGGAAGCCACCTCAGCCGGGATTCGCGGAGAGGTGATCGCTGCGGACGGCGTCCTCCGTTTCGTCGATCTGTCTCTTGTCCCGATGGCCGGGGCCCGGCACCTGGCGTGGGTCGCAGACGGGGGAGCGACCGTGTACGGCAGCCGCCAGGAACTGAACGGGTGGTCTGCTGCTTCTACTACCGGCATCACATCTGGCCGGTCGTCGAGGTTCGTGGCGATTCCGGGGGAAGCGCCGGGCACGGTTCTGACCTTCCACGAGACGGAAAGCGACGGCGTCCGAGGACTCGCCTTCGTGGTGTTACAGGTCCGTTAGGCGGCGTTCACCGGCCAGGGGTTCGCTCACCTTCAGCGCAGCGCTGGCCACAACATATCGCGAAGAGCCCCCATCGGACGTCGGAAGCCCAGGCCGAGCAACCCCACGCCGAGCAGAGCGTACTCGCCGCCGATCAGGTCAGAGCCTCCAAGCGGAACGTTACATCCAAAGATCGCCGGTCCGCTCTCCTCCGGTGTGCTGGTGGCATGCTCCGTCAACTCGTCCTCGGCCGCATCCAGCGCCAGTTGTTCAGCCTCACGATCAAACACCGGGTCGCCGCCGGGTTCAACTGCGTTCGCGACATCCACTGACTCGGAAGGCTCGATAGGTTCCCCGGCATTGCTCACGAGCGCGTCGGACTCCTCCACCGGCCCTTCCTCGTCGTCTACCGGCGTTATCCCGGGTTCTGCGTCCCCATCGGTGGACGAATCATCCTGAGCGGCAACATCTTGCGCTTCAGGGGAAGCGTTCGTTTCGTCCGGCGGGCCATCATCGGTCCCATCTGCCCCGGTTGATTCGTCCTCCGCGGCCGGGTCGCTCGTACCCGCATCGTCCACCACGTCCGAAGACTCCCCGGCCGGTTGACTCGACTCATCCGGATCCTCGATAGCCGCGTTTTCCTGTGGTGGTGCGGGCTCTTCCTCTGAATCACCGGGCGAATCACCGGGCGAATCATCGGGTGGCTCGTCAACGGTATTCTCGATAGGAGCGGGATCTACCTCAGCCTCAGGAGGGGCCGGCAACGGCGGATCGACGGTGATCTCGAATACCGTCACCGCTACGTCGTGCGCGTTTCCGGCAACATCCACCCCGACTATCGCAAAAACGTGGACCCCCTTTTTGTATCCGTCCGGTCGCACGTCCACGCCCTTGAGCGTCCACGTGACTCCGGCGTCAGCGGTGGACATCAATGTAGCGACCGGCTCCCCATCCAGTGTCGCCAGGATAATGCTCATGCCGGCGTGAGTATCGCCGGCATATTCACCGGCCTCTGCGGCGTAAGTCACCGTGATGTTGGGGAAGGACTCCGGGACCGGACCCGCTCCCGAAGGTGTGAACACCGGCACGGCCACTGAGTTGTCCACCTGGAACGTAATCGGCTGGGCTTTGCCGAGGTTGTTGGCAACGTCAAACCCGGCAGCTCCGATGGTTTTCACACCCTGCCCTGCGTCGAGGCCCGTCAGCCCCGCGATATCAAAATCAAGCACCCAGCGCTGGTCTGCAACCTGGGTGGGAATGTCCCGTGTCAGGCCGTTGACCGTGATCGAAGGCGATGCGGCCAGGGGTTCATCGGACGACACACTGATCTTCACGATCGAGTTCGTGGCCGGGCGATCCAGGCTGATAGTGAGAACCGGCGGTATCTTGTCGGTGATCATGGTCGGCGCCGGACTGGGCTCAAGTCCCGAAAGGTCGGTGACGGAACCGGCGTCGATCAGCAGCACCACGGACACCACAGTTGGATATGCCCCCACCGTCAGGAACACATCGTTGGGAAGGTCCGTGTACGTCTTGACCGACAA
>JADFRU010000113.1:0-5783 GCA_022561115.1 Chloroflexota bacterium
AAGACATGGGCGCCATCATCCGGCGGCGGCTCTACGTAAGTACTGTCCTCGGGTGGAGGCTCGTAAAACGTGGTGTCATCCGGCGGCGGCTCTACGTAACCACCGTCATCGGGCGGGGGCTCCGCGAAGTGGCCGTCAGCCAACGCCGGCATTATCGACGACGAAATAAGGCTTATCGTTACGAGAAAACCCAGAATTCGGTTCATGCCTGTGCCCTCATTAGATCCGTGCGAGAACGCGTCAATAATCTGGTATTAAATGCCGCATTCAAATCCTGAAGTAAGACGGTCAAACCTGATCTGTAATGCAGTCGCGTCTGAACCTGTCGCTGTCAACGAAATTGACGTGCCGGTCTGCTCGCACGCCCAGGCGCCGATAAGGCCTCCGCCGGCATTCCCGCCTGAGACGTTCTGGGTCACGTACCCGCCAAACCTCCCAGCCTGGCCGTCTACCGCCAGATCGCCTTCGCTGATCGGCGTGAACGTCACGTTGGGCTGGCTGAGCTTCTGGAGTTCATAGGTTGAATCAACAACCGTTTGTGGGCTGTTACCGTTTTCCGGTTCCCAGAACATCACGATATTGGCGCCGTTATATTCAAAAACCATGAGGCCCTGATCATTGCTGGCCTCAAGCTCCGTCCATCCCGTTACCAACAGATTGGCTGATGCGTAGGTAATGTCCTGGTCCATCTGAAGCGTGAAACCGTAATCATCAAAAACATTTGATATGTACGGTGTGGCCGTGGGCATTGGAGTAGGTGTTGGACTGGGAGGCGGGGTAGCCGTTGGCGCTGCAGCCGTTGGTGATGGAGTGGGGACGGGGGCTGCAGTGGGCTCTGTAAGCGGCGCCTCGACCGGGACTTGAGTTGGAGCCGGGTCTTGCACGACCGCTGGGGCTGGTGCGGACGTAGGCGCGACTTCTGGCGTCGAATCTCCGCCCGAACACGCAACTATCAATACGAGCGTCGTCGCTGCGAGCGCTTTCACTATTAGCGATCGCCGCCGCGATAGCAGATTTGAGTTGCGCACCGAATATGCCTCCCATTAGCGGTGGCGGTTTCTACGCCGCCGCGTTGCTCCTGGAAACACCCGGACCGGGTCCGGTGTTGTGAGAGAACTGTTCTTGCCGTGTACGCGCCCCGCATAATTCGTGGGCGTCGCTGGATTTGTGAAGCGCCCGGTGGACTCCCCGTAGATGGTGAGTTGCCAGTCGGACCCCGTCACGAGCTTCCGGCACGAGCCGTAACCGCGCCATACACGCGACCACGCCCGGCGGTGAGTATGGGCACGACGTTCGGCGTTCGGGCCTGCCCGTATCAGCGAGATGCCCTAAATACGCCCCCCTTCCCGGTCCTATCCACAGCTTTACGATAGATAATCTGCAGTGGCCGACCGGTCTGAAACGACCGCAACGCCATGACGGCGGCCAGTAGTAGCGTCAGAAGGATTGCAAGAATGAGCATCGTGATAATCAACGCCATCGAGGTTCCGGAGGGGAAGGGAGAAGCGCTGGAAGCTAGATTTCGAGCCCGGGCAGGCGAGGTAGAAAACATGCCCGGGTTCGAGGGTTTCGAGCTGCTCAGACCGGTCGAAGGCGAATCTCGCTACTTCGTGTACACCCGATGGGAGTCTCAGGAGGCGTTCGAGGCGTGGGTGCGAAGCCCGGAGTTCACGCGGGGACACGCAGGTCCGCCTCCCGGTCAAAGCGCGACAGAGCCTGTGGCGACCCATTCATCGCTTCTGTCGTTCGAGGTAGCGCTGAGCGTGGACAAGCCCGGGTAGCCGGACACGCGGTGGCGTGTCCGGCTACCCGATGGTCCGGGGCTTGAAGGTCGTCTGATCGAAAGAGCGCTTGTACTCGGACTCGCCGGTCTTACGGACACGCCCCTTGCCGAGCTTGAACCTGTAGCGGTTTGAGATCGGGTCAGGAACACGGTGTACGAGGCTGTTGGCCGCCGAGTCCGGCCAGCGCGGCCATATGAAGTTGGTGAACATCACCCCCGGCCGCACGATGTCCGTGACAACAGCGACCGCGGTAACCCGGCCGCTTCCCGTCTTGATCAGGCCCTCTTCAACCAGCCGGGAGAACTGGTACGACTCGCCCTCTGTGAAAGTAAAACCGCCCGTTTGAATGAGGACATCGTCGTTCGTGATCTCGACCCAGTCCCCGCTCTCTATGCCGCGTTTAGAAGCGTCATCCGGGTGAATCTCGACAAAATGCTCCGGCGTCCTGTTGGCCAGGTAAGGCTTGCGGAGGTCGTCATAAGCGGACTGCCAGACCTCGATTACTCGACCGCTTGTGACCCACAACTCATCGCCGCGCGGGGTGATGCGCTCGTAGAAATCGCTGAAAAACTCCCACGGTGATTTATTGAGCACCGCCTTCCCGGAATGGGACTTGAAGTGCGTCAGCCACTTCTCATGTACCGTAGCGCCTCGCGGTGATTCCAATTCCAGGGTTGAGTCGTGCAGACGTTCAGTCCCGACCAGGTCACTGTCGATCAACCGTATCGGCATCTGTATGCCGGTCGTGCCGTATTTCTTCAGAAGATCGTGCGCACGGATGCCGTCCCGCTCGGCGATAACGACGAGCGGGTGGTAGTTGAGCACGCCGTTCCGCCCAAACTTGGATGCCTCCTCGAACACGGCGTTCGAGTCCTCCCAGTCGTAGCCCTCGAACCCCATCGCGCGCCCGAACTTCGCGATCGCCCACCATTCAGGCTGGGCCTCCCCCGGAGGGTCGGTGAACTTCTCGTACAGCCGCAACCGCCGCTCGCCGTTGGCGCGCGTGTAGTCACATTCACCCCAGCCCGCCGCCGGGAGCACGATGTCAGCGAGCTCTGTCGTGATCGGCGCGCGGGCGTATATCTCCGAGTTGACGACAACCATTCCCCCGCTGTCCGCCCTGCGGATAAGCGTTTCCGCCGCCGCGTCCGGCCGCGCGTCCGTCACCTGGTGTTCATTCTCCCGCGTCAGTTCAAGGAAGCGGCGATAGAACTCGTCGGACGCCGCCATGGCCTGGATCCACAGCGTGCCTATCACCCAGGCAAACCGGAGGTTGCCGGCTTCAACCCAGCGGTCGAGATCGATCTCCTGCCGCCGCCGGCCGGGAAGCTTGTTTGGAGATTGCAGTCGCGGATAAAGCGCCGCGCCCTTCCAGCCGCGCTGGTGCCCGCCCAGTCGCGAGATCATCTGGCCGGGCCTGTTTCCGGCGCCGCAGATTAACCCCAGCGCGGCGTATGACGCCGTGTTCAGGTAGTTGTTCGACCAGTAGTTGCCCTTTTCGAGTCCGAAGGACGCCTTCGGTCGTTTCCCGTTCACCGGTTTTGCGAGCATCTCAGCGGCCTGGCGGATCTTTTCCACCGGCACACCGCTGATCTCTGCCGCACGTTCCAGCCGGGACACGTCCTGCTGGAACAGCCACTCCCGGTAGCCGGCGTAATCCGACCCGAGCCTGCCCCATGTGGTTCGCCACTCGACCGGGGTGTTCCTGGTGCCGCGCCCCATCCCGGCGTCGATCTCCCAGGAGTTCGCGATCCATTTTTCGATGAACTCGCGATCCTCCCAGCCGTTCTCGATGATCAACCGGATGATCGCCAGGTGGAGGGGAGTGTCGCTGCCCGGGATCACCTGGAGGTGAAGGCCGCCCCGGGCCTCGGCCCAGGCCACGCCCTGTGTCCGTCGAGGCGTGGCGAAGATCAGCTTCTTCGGCGTCCCGTTCATGATCCACTCGGTGAACAGCACCGTCTTGGTCTCGAAAGGATCGGTCCCCGAGAAGAAGATTACCTCGGCATCCGCCCAGTCCTTGTAACTGGCGCTGAACGCGATGATCCCGGAGTCGGTAAGCCCGGGTGTGTCGTCGCCCGGCCCCGGCTTATCGTGCGGGGCGTAGGCAGGCGTGTGTATGGACCGGAATGCGAGCTTGGAAATCGCATAGGTGTTTTCGAAGTAGTTGTACGAGTATGTCTTCATCCCCCATGCCGACACGCCGTGACGGTCAATCACATGGCGCGAGACGCGCGCCATAACCTCGATCGCATCGTCCCACGACACCGGCACCAGCTCATCGTTTACCCGCATCAGGGGCGTCTTCAGCCGGTCTTTCGTCGGTCCGTCCGGGTTGTACACCTTCCCGGCGAGGGTGCCGCCGCGGATGCTGTGGTTGCCGCCGCGGTTCACCACCGTGGCGTCCGGGTCCGGTTGTACCACCACGTGATGGCGCACGCCGTCGATCAGCGTGAAGTTGTGCTGGTTCGGGCTTATCCACGACGCCCCGAGCCCGACAGGAAAGTCCTGCTCCAGCGCGTTCTCAGAAGCCCGCGGCCCGCCCTCCTCACCGTCCGGCCACGTGAAGACGCGGTAGCCGCATCCGACGATGCAGTAGTCACACGCGGTGGTGAGCACCTCCGCGTCAGGCGGTGGCAGAGGGACTCGGTCTTCTGGCGCGTAGTATGGACCGGACATTTTGACCTACGTCCTTTTCTCGATGGCGTTCACGAATCGTCTTCTCAACCGACCAGGTTGCTCGCCCGACCGTAGATCAGCCCGAGCACTCCGGTGGCGTAGATCTCGTCCCCCTCGACCTCCAGCAGGATCTGGGGCAGGCTCTCGGTGGCATGGCCCGCGATGACCATCCCGTGCTTCTTCAGATCGAACGTCGTCAGATGGAACGGGCATGGGCCGATGGCCTTGTGCTCTGCCTTGTACGTGCCCATCAGTTGGCCGCCCATGTGGGGACAAAGGGCGTTGAAAGCCACGATGTCACTGTCGGGACCGACACCGCCTCCCGCGGGCTCGCCGAGCTTGACCAAGACGCTCGCTGAGCTCAGCGGATCTTCGTCGGGGTACTTGAAATAGAGGGGCACGTCCTGATGCACTTCACCGAGGCTGGCGATGCGCTTCCTGGGGTACGAGACTACGCGCGCCGGAAGGGGCTGGGCGTTCGCGAAGCCGGGAATCCCGGTGAGCATGACGGTCAAGGCCCCACCACCGCTGGCCAACAGGAATCGCCGCCGGTTCACGCAGCCATCTTCGAGTTCGGGCAGGTCTTTCATCTGATCATCTCCGACTGACTACCTCATGACCTGGTACAGGGGAAGCGCGGGCCGGTCCATGACGATCTCTTCGCCGCTGAGACTCTCCAGGAAGGCCACGAGCGCCTGTTTCTCTTCGTCCGACAGGTTCAGCGGCGGCGTCCGGTCCGTCTTGGTTCGATGGCCGAAGCCCGCCTCGATCGGGTCGTCTCCACCGCCCTGATCGTAGAAGTCGACGACCTCTTCCAGTGTGAAGAACACGCCGTTGTGCATGTAGGGCGGTGTGTAGACTAGGTAACGCAGTGTGGGAGTACGGAACTTGCCCATGTCCACGTCACGCTTCATGCGGTAGTAGAGACCCAGGTCCGTCTTCGTGGAGCGATAGACGTCCTCGGTCACACCCTTGGCGAACTGCTCGAAGCGGAAGGTGATCTGGACGAGGGCGTCCTCCTCGAACACGGGGTTCTCCGGGACGCCGAGGTTGTAGTACTTCTGGTCCGTGAGGAAGGCGCCGTTGTGGCACTGGATGCACTCGGCTTTTCCGCGGAAGAGCTCCAATCCCGCCCTGGCATCCTCCGAGAGCGCCGACTCGTCACCCCGCATGTAGCGGTCGAAGGGGGTGTCGGTCTGGACGAGGGCTCTCTCGAACGCCGCGATCGCTCTCCAGGCGTCCTGGAGGTTGGGCCATTCGGTGCCGAAGACCGCGTTGAAGCCCTCCACGTATTCGGGCACCTGACGCAGGCGCTCCTCC
>JADFRU010000114.1:0-5693 GCA_022561115.1 Chloroflexota bacterium
ACCAGCGCGATTACGGCCGATCCACTAATCGGGACGGCAACGCGTCGCACGTACACTCCATTGAATCTGTGCCGCCCGTGGGTGTCAACGATGCAGGGCATCCCGCGATCGTTGCGTCAGCATCGCATCGGGATTTTTGGGAGTCGGCATTTGAAGTACGCATCGGGTCCCGAGCGACCGGGACGCCCCGGTCACGGAACATGCTCCCTGCGATGGGACCGGGGCAGCGGCACTCGAGTAACTCCGAGGTCCGCGACCTTCCGGACTGGCGGCTGCGTCCCCTCGGGGTTACCCTCCCTGCAACGTGATCAGACCCCCGCAATCCCTGAAATACCGGGAAATACCGGAGAACGTGTAATGAACCCGGACCGAATCCACGATTGGCTGCGCGGGCCGATGGTCGCTGTGGCCACGCCCTTCAAAGAGGATTTCGAGCTCGACCTTGACGCGTTGCGGGACAACATCAGGTTCATGATTGATCGCGGCGTTAAGACCGGGCAGGGAAGCCTGCTGGTCGGCGGCGCCGGCGGCGAACACCCGCTTCTCAACGTGGAGGAACGGAAAGCGGTCATGACCGCCTCCGTTGAGGCGGCCAACGGCGAGGTCCCGGTTCTGACCTCCATCCAGCACACAGACCACCGGGCCATCGTTGATATGGCGCTTCACGCGGAGGCGACCGGGGTGCAGGCCGGGCAGCTTGGACCGACCTACTACTACGACTCTACTGAAGACGATGTCCGGCGTCTTTTCGAGATCGTCGCGGGGAAGACCGGGCTGACCCTGATGATTTACCACACCTGGTGGGACGGCCTCGTAATGAGTATGCCGCTGCTGCGTGACCTCGCCGCAATGCCCACCGTCCGGGCGCTCAAGTGGAGCCATCCTGAGGACGGGCCGTATCGCGAAGCGCTCATCGAGTTCGCAGCCGACCTGGCGATCATCGACAACTCGAACAATCACGTCCTGAGCCACCTGTACGGGGCGACGGGGTTCATCACCCACCTGTCCAGTTTCTGGCCCGAGTATCCGCTGGAAATCTGGAAACTGCTGGAAGCGAAGGACTACGAGGGCGTGAACGATCGCCTGGCGGCCTTCAAGTGGCGATGGGTCAAGTGGCGGGCGAAGGTGGCCGCAGTGACCGGCGGCGAGGGGCCGTTCATCAAGGCGGCGATGGAGGCGGTGGGCCTGAAGGCCGGTCCGCCCCGGCCGCCCTCGATCCGCCCGCCCGCGCCGCTGCTGGACGAGCTACGGGAGCTTCTCGACGAATGCCAGGTTCCGATGGTGAGGGCATCGGTGGCGTCTGCTGACTAAACGCGCATGGCAGCGGTGATCTCCAACAGGGGGAGCGATAGATGACGGACAGCACCGACCGCCCAAACTACTTCATGTACTTCAACGGCTCGGAGCCCGCCCACTTCCGCTGGTCTTCCGCGATGGCCAGCGTGCTGGGATTCTCGCCCTGGGGCGGCTCTGAGATAGGGGACGTGGATCGCGTCGGACGCCGACTCATCGCCCACATCGGCTATGGCCGATCGTTGGTTCCAGGAATGGATAGCGATGGGCGACAGGTGCGTTCCGTTTGCTGAGCGGGAAGAAGTGGGCGGCCTCAACCTGAACGCCGCCGGTTCGGCCGACAAGACGCTGCGCGTCTTCACCGTCGAAGAGGGCGGGGCGCAGCACACGCAGCGCGACCATCAGACGAACGGCATCACGACCATCGCCGACTGGCTGGCGGAGAAGCTATAGCCCGCGGGCGACACAACGGGAGGCAGACAGCATGGCGTCAAAGCCCAAGACATTCAGTTTCCACTGGGGCAGCGGTATCGTCGCCGAGGAGGCGCAGGTGAGGACAGAGCATCACGTCCCGACGCTGCAACTCCTTCGCTATACCGAGGGATCGATGGAGGGCCAGGCCGCCGTCAGGTTCGCCCAGTACAGCCTGCGAGGCCGCTTTGGCAGGGGACCGTTAATCATGTCGGCGGACGACCTGGACAAAATGCGCGCGTCATTGCGGGAGGCACCGGAACTGAGATCGCTTCTCAAGGCGCTCGTCGAAGGAGACTGAAGGACCCCGGGATTCTCCGCCGACAGGACGCTGCGTACAGCTAGCCGGGTGAACGCTGCCGAGGCTGTCCCTGGTCGAGACGGTCCGTGGCGCCTCACGGAAATCAGCGGCCCCTGATCTCGGTCATTGTTCACCCGTGCGCCGCGTATCCTCATTCCCGGATGTTCGAGACGCCGGGGCCGGACGGTCATCCACCCGAAGCGTCTTCCGTTGCCTCCCCTGGCGTCTCCGTCGGTTGTTCGGTGGCGCCGGTCGTCATTTCTCCGGAGTCACTTTCTGCATTACCGCGCCGTCGTCGTCGTCGCGTGGGGGCTGGGTCCGGTACGACCTCCCGGCGGTCCAGGACAGCTTCGAGACGTTCCAGGACAGTGTTCTGCCGTTCAACGGCCTTCACCAGGCTCTGCGACGCGGTCGACATCGCCTGCACTGTCGCTGTGTGGCTCTGCAGGTGCGTGCCGTACTCGGCGATGGCGGCCGAGAAGTGCTGGAGTGAGTCGCGCGTCTCGTTGATACCGTTCTCGATATCGGTCAGCCGTTCCTCTGATACCCGGGCGACAAGGCGAAGGTCGGCGGCCGCCACCACGGTTGCGCCTGACAGGGGCGTGGCCAGGACCTCAGCCGGAGCACCCGGTACTGCTCCTTCCGGCGTCACCTGACCGATATCTGGCTCGACGCCGGGCTCGCGCTCCGTGGCAGTCGACAAACCGGGAGATTCCGGCGGCAAGGTTCCTGCCCCGCTCTGTGCTGCGACCACCACGTTGCGCCAGTTATCGGAGATGCCGATGTACAGGATGTAGCCGATCACCGAGATCGCCATCACCAGCGCGAAGATCCGCCCCTGCGGGCTGTTCAGGAACAGGAAAAGGTGCCCGATCTGCGGAACGTTTGCGACGACCACCCCTCCGACGCGGTCCGGCGCCACCGGTATCGGGTCGATGTTCGAGTTGGCGTCGCCCTTGGTGATGAACTGGACGTTGGTCCCGGTTTGCTGGATGTCGACGATGCGGTGCAGGGTGTTCGGCGGCAGCCCGAACTGCTCTTGATAAGCACGCGGGATCTCGACCTGGGCGATGTCCCCGACCCGGATGTCCGCGGGGGCGATGTTACGCAGAATGACCAGGTCCCCACGTGAAAGCGCCGGCTCCATCGATCCGCTGACCACGGCCCCGATAGGCTTCAGCGTTCCCAGGGAGAACGCGATCGCGAGGTACATAAGGCCGAGCAGCGCGATGAGCGCCACGAAATCCATCCAACCCCTTGTCTTGCGCGCTTCCTTCACCGTCTTCTCGGGCTTCATGGAGAGGCGCTCACCCTCCCCGGCCATCGGGGGCGCCTGTCGATCGTTCCGGCCGCGTCACAACCCTCTCGTACAGCTCCTGCGCCAGAGTCGCGACCCGTGTGCCCGGCAGGAACCGGTATCCCACGTACACCACCAGCAGGATCACGAACAACGCCAGCAGCAATGTAAGCGGTATCGGTATGCCGATGATGCTGAGGCCCGGCAACCCCCGGCTGCTGTCGAGCGAGGTTATGACCTGCGCCCGGACGGGCGGAGCCTCACCGGCGACGCCCCCGAAATTGGTCGAGACTGATACCTGGCTGTCGGCGTCCAGCGGGATGAACTCTGCGGACCCGCGCCCGTTTTCATCGGTCACGGTTGCGGGATTCACCAGTTCTCCGGACGTGGTTCGCCAGATCAGGGCGGCGCCGCTTACCGGGCGGTCCCCCAGCGTCACAAGCGCGTTGACCACCGTGGACTGGCCGATAGCGATGGTGGAGGGGTTCACCGACACGTTGATACGAAGCGCGGTCTCGACCATCTCCATCTCTGCGATCACCGGCTCCGTGCCCGGAAGAACGCCGGAGACGGTGACCGTACCGTCGTCCCCAGGTGTTCCAGTGACGATTACCGGGAACGACTTGTGACTCTCCCCGGGCAGGAAGCTGGCGGAGTCCGGCATGTCCGCCGCCTCCGAGAACAGGAACAGGGGGGTCTCGGCTGAAGCCGGCGCAGGCGCGCCGGAGGCGTCCAGGAGCCGGGCGATGATGAAATTGCTTGCTGAATTGCCCGCGCTGGATGTGGGGTAGGCAAAGCTGATATCCAGCGACGCCACCGGCCGCGTGTGGGCCCGCGTCTCAACGGTCATTCCGACCATCCCTGACTGGGTGATCGTGATCTGCGTCGGCGATGGGCTCCCGGAGCTATCGACCGTAGCGGAGGCGTAAGTGGCGGTTTCACCACAGGTCAAACCCTGCGGCACGGTTACCAGGGCGTTCCGGACCGAGATCCCACCAACCACGTCGGTCGTGACGCGCAAGACATCACACCTGAACAGGGCAGGAACCCCGTCAGCGTCCAGCGCCTGCGCTACCAGCAGGGCGGACGGCCCCCCGGGCAGAAAACGGTCTGGAACCACGTACACGGCGAGATGGGTTGGCTCCGACGGGACCAGCTTTGTGGGGGCGGGTTGCCCCTCTTCCGCCGGCTCCCCGGTCGCCACTTCTACCATGGCCTGCGGCGTGATCGACACTGTCGCCGAGTCGGTGAGGAAGCCGTTGGCCTGCACGGTAAACGTGGCCTCACCGCGGTCGCCTGCGATGTACTCCCCGAACACGACGTTGGAACCGCTCGGTATCGTGTAAGTGGTCTCCGTAGGCGCGGCGAATCCCGGACGCGATGAAGTGATGACGATGACCGTATCGGAGTTCGCCACTACCGGCGCGCCCTCAGCGCCTCTCAGGCTCACGACAAACCGGCCGGGCTGCGCGCTGCCCTCGGGCATCACCGGCGGGGCCAGCTCAAGCTTGAGACCCAGGGGCGGCACGGCGCCGGTGCTGGACACCGTTTCCAACGTCACCGATGCAGCGCCTTCATTCTCGACCGCGACGGTGATCGTTCCTGTTCCGGCTTTGAAAGTCGTTCGCACGGGGATCGATATCGCGACCGAGCCGGGCGGCGCCATCAGGGTGGGCGAGACCGTGAACAGGTCCGGGTCAGAGGACCACAGGGAGATCTCCGTTTCGACGTCGGCCGGGAACGGGAAAGGCAGTCCGGCTTCGTTCTCCAGCCGCAGGAACAGCGTCTCGTAGACGCTGCCGTCGGCGAGTATCGTGCCCGGCCCCGCAGACAGGTTGACCGTCAGCGAGTTGGACGCTGAGAGCGGTTGCGTGTCCGCGCGCGCGAACAACAGCAGTGCCGCAAGAAGCAGCAGTATGAGCGGGACGCGGTGCGTCAGGCGGCCTGCCCTGTATATCGCCGAAAGTTTCGTCATGTCTTCGTCTGTTCGAGTGAGGACATCGAGACGGCCTGAACGATCCGCCGGTCAGATACAGATCGGCGTGACGAAAGAACGCTGGTTCTTGATTCGGCCGGATGTCGCACTATCGGACACATTGATCGTGGCTCTGGTTCAGGGCCGGTCCAAGGGAGACCGCACCAAGACACATCGCGCGTCTCCACGGGTTCACGGGTTCAAAGAATAGGAGTAGACGGCCTCCGGCACCCGGTTCCGGATAGACCCCGGACAACGATGTCCCTGAAACGCTGCACGGCAGGCTCCGGGAAACGCTCGGGCCGGTTCCTGCGAGGCCGCCACAGGCG
The DNA here is from genome assembly GCA_022561115.1 of Chloroflexota bacterium. Taxonomy (GTDB): domain Bacteria; phylum Chloroflexota; class Dehalococcoidia; order Lucifugimonadales; family Lucifugimonadaceae. The sequence continues at coordinate 5,667 of JADFRU010000114.1, forward strand.
TTGGGCTGCTGGTATTCCGTATCGATG
>JADFRU010000115.1:0-5667 GCA_022561115.1 Chloroflexota bacterium
TACTGGCCCATCGCGGCAAACGTTACGTAACCGGAGCAAAGTCCGTCTCGGAAGACTTCCCGCTCCAACCAACAGAGATACGTTCGGCGATCGATGCGTGTGGGGAAGTTTTGGCCGCACTCGCGTTGGGATTCAGCACTACTCACCTCGTCCCATGGGCATACACGTCTATACCTGACGAAATCCAACGTTTCGCTACTCAAGAATGAACGAGGAGTTCAGTCCTTCCCGAACAACATCCCGTTCGAGGCCGAGATGATCGTCAAGGTAGCGCCGTAGCCGGTCGGGGTCTAAGCTTCGGCACGCTGCCCGATAACGGAACGGACAACTTCAGGAAGAAGCGCTAAATGGCCGGAATCACCATCACCGGTTTCAACCACATCGCCTACCCGATATCGACCCGCCGCCACACCCTTCCGCTCTACCGTGACATCCTCGGCCTGGCCGTCATTCCGTCGATGGTGGATGGCCCGGCCGTCATCTGGACCCAGATGGAAGACGGATCGATGATCCATCCGATTGAGGCCCCAGAACCGGGCAAATCAGCCGGGTTTCACATTGCGTTTGGCGTCGAGAGTGTTCCGGACGCGATCGCGTCACTTGAGGCTTCAGGGATAGAGATATTGAGCAGCGGCGAACGGCACGACGGCCAGGAGTTTGCGTTCATCCTCGACCCGGACGGCAACCGCCTGGAGTTCGCCAGCGCCAACGACCGCAAGCCGCACGGCAGGGTTTGCGATGAGTGGGGTGTGACCTCCGGCGGTGATGGCGAGGATAACGGCGGCCCGAGCCGTCACCAGAAGAAAGACGCCCCGATCCGACTGCTGTCCACGGAGCACGCCGGCATCCCGATCACGGACCGGAAGCGGTCTGTCACTTTCTACAGGGATGTTGTGGGCCTGAATATCATCCCGTGCATGGTGGAGACGGACGGGATCGCATGGCTGGGGCTGCCCAACGGAGCCATGCTTCACCTCGTCGAGGCCGAGGCAGGGAATCCTCACACCTACCACGGCGGTTTCGTGGTCTCCGACTTCGACGCCGCGGTAAGCACGATCCAGCAATCAGGCGCCGGCAACATCAGGGTGGGCGACAGGCTGGACGACCGCCGGGCGCTCCATTTTGACGACCCGGACGGCAACCACGTTGAGCTGGTATCGAACAACCCGCCGCGCGTCGGCCATCGCGTCGCCGACGAGTGGGGATACACGAAGGACGTTTGAACACCGCCCGCCAGTTAATGGTTCCATCACCGTCATAACAGGAGAGGCGCACATGCCAGAGTTCCACATGAACCGTGTCCAGCACTGGATGTTCCCGATTGCGGATCGCATGAAATCGGTCCCGTTCTACCGGGACCTGCTGGGGTTGCGCCTTGTCCCGGCCTTCGAGACCTCTCCGGGCGTAACGATGCTGGAGACGGACGACGGCACGATGATCCACCTCAGCGAACGGTCGGAGCGCACCCCGCCGGCGCACATCGCATTTGAGGTGGACGACTTCGACGCCGTGCACAAAAGGCTGGTGGAGCTGGGGCACGAGATCGTCAACGGGCCGGTTAATCGCCGGGACGGCCGTCCATCGCTGAAGGTGCTGGACCCGGATGGCAACCAGGTGGAGATCACCACCGGGCCCGGGCCCATTTCCATGGACCACCTCGTCGTTGACGAGTGGGGCCGCACCACGGATCGCCCCGCGGACGGCTCGGAACCGGACCTGAGCGGCAGCCTGGACCACATCCGGCCGGAGTTTCACATGAATCGGGTGCAGCACATCATGTACCAGATTTCGGACCGGAAAAAGACGCTGCCGTTCTATCGTGATCTGCTCGGCCTTCACCTGGTGCCGGCCTTCGAAGACGGCCCGGGCGTGATCTTCATGGAGACCGACGACGGCACCATGTTCCACATGAGCGAGCCGTCCGATACACGACCGGCCCCACACATCGCATTTGAGATCGACGACTTCGACGCCGTTCACAAGCGGCTGGTTGAGCTTGGCTACGAGATAGACGGGCCGGAGAACCGGGCTGATGGACGTCCGGCGTTGAAGATCAAGGACCCGGACGGAAATCTCGTGGAGTTCACCACCGGCCCCGGTCCGATATCCATAGCGGACCGCGTGGTGGACGAGTGGGGACACACCTCGATCCCCGGCGCGTAACGGGACGCCCGGCAAGTAACGGCGATCGCCAATAACAGTGGTCGAAGGAGTGTCGTTTCGCCAGGTAAATAGGGGTTCGGCCGGGGGATCATGTACTGCCCGGCCATGGGGAAAGCGGTGGCATCGATGATGATCTCGGACGCCGATGAAACCGGTATCGACGGACTCCGCCCCGACCGGTTCCCGCCAGATGCCGCGGCGCCGGAAGAGCCGCGCAAACCAGGCCACGCACTTCAAACCCGACTCACAACAGGAGCGCGTGTGGCAGTGCGACACCGGGGGACCCACGTGCCGCATCTGCTTTTTGGTATCCGCGGTATCCGTCCATTGCACGCGCAAACATCTGCCGTGGCCGGGCATCCACCCGACCCGTGGGCGACGCACTTTTACCGGTAACCTGTGTAGTTGAAACGACCATCGCCCGCGCCATTCCCGGCAAGAAATCTGTCTATCGATTGAGCAGCTCCAGACATAACGCGCCCCGGCGTTCCGGTCCGCCTGAACCTGGTCCACGGGTGACCGCAGCCGGCGCAGGCAGATTCAGCCGGTCATCGCTCCTGTGGACCCTGTACGTCCCGAGCTTTCTGTTGCAGATCGGCGTCGGGATGCTTATCCCGGTCCTGCCGAGCTTCATCGAAGAGATGGGTGTCGGAGTCGGCCTTGTCGGGCTCGGCGTGTCCGGGGTCCTGATCGGCACGATGATTTTCGACGTGCCGTCCGGCCTGCTGGTGGGACGCTTCGGGCACAGCCGAACGATGCTGGCGGGCACGGCGCTGCTGGCCATACTCACACTGATCACGGCGTTCACCACATCGTTCCCTGCCCTGATGGCGCTTCGGCTGCTGTCCGGCGTGGCGATGGCGTTGTGGTCGATCTCCCGAATGGCGTACGTGTCCGACACCGTCCCCTCAAGGACGCGTGGCAGAACACTGGCGACCTTCGGCGGCGTGCAGCGGGTCGGAGCCTTCGTGGGTCCGGTCATCGGTGGCGTGATCGGAGTGCAGATCGGCCTGCAGGCGGTGTTCGTTGCACAGGCGTTAATGAGCGCCGTAACGCTGCTGATCCTGATCACGATCGTCCGGGATATCGGGGGAGGCCGCGCCGATCAGCTCCGGCGGCAGGCCCGTTCTCCCATCCTGAGCACGCTGACCGAGCACGGGTCAAACCTGGCGCGGGGCGGCACGGCGATGGTATCGATACAACTCGTCCGCCGCGGCAGGGAGCTGCTGTTGCCGCTGTGGGGCGTCCACATCGGGCTTGAGGTCGATCAGATCGGCTACGTTATCGGGGCGGCCGCTGCGGTAGACATGGTGATGTTTGCCCCCGTCGGATACGTGATGGACCGCTGGGGCCGCAAATTGATGTCGATACCGAGCTTCCTTGTTCTCGGGCTTGGCATGGCGCTGCTGCCGTTAACCGGCGATATCTGGGCTTTCGGCGCTGTGGCGTTGCTCACCGGGTTCGGTAACGGGTTAAGCAGCGGGGCGATGATGACGCTGGGGGCGGACCTCGCGCCCCGCCAGCGGGCCAGCGAGTTCATCGGGGTGTGGCGGCTGATCGGTGATGTAGGCGGGGCGGCGGGTCCTATCGTGGTCGGTCAGATAGCAAACGTCGTGACGCTCGGGTGGTCGTCCATCTTCGTCGCCGGGTTCGGCTTCCTCGGCGCCTCCGGGGTGTACTTCCTGGTGCCGGAGACGTTGCGGCGAGAAGAGCGAAGCACCGGGCCGGAGCCGACCGCCAACGCCGGGGCAACCACGCGCCCCGGGATTCCCCCGGCATCGGGCGCACTCGGAGACTCCCGAGATTCTAACGACTGAGCGGAAACCTAATCCTGGGAACGTGCCGCCGATGTTCTCTGCGACGGTTGCCGAAGAACGCGAGGCCAATCCCCCGATTCGCTCCGAGTCCGTTTAGTCTCTAGCGCAGCGAATACGGTCTGTGCAGTTCGAACCGCCCGCCGGGCTCCCCACCAGCAGCCACAGCTTCCCCAGCTTCCAAGGACAATGTCTATGGCATACGAATTCATCTCGTACGAAAAGAAGGGTCGCATCGTGTACATCACGATCGAGCGTCCCGAGAGGCTCAACGCGCTGCATCCACCGGCGAACAGGGAGCTTCTGGACGCCTTCACCGACTTCAATGACGACCCGGATGCCTGGGTGGCGATCATCACGGGCTCAGGTGACCGGGCGTTCAGCGCCGGTAATGACCTGGTCTATACGGCGCAGAACTGGGCTGAAAGGGAATCAAACGCTCCCCGGGCGCCGTTCGGAGGAATCACCTCCGGGTTTGAGTGCTGGAAGCCCATCATCGCAGCGGTCAACGGCTACGCGCTTGGCGGCGGCTTTGAGCTGGCGATGGCGTGCGATATCGTGATCATGGCGGACCACGCGGAGATCGGCCTTCCGGAGCCGCGCGTGGGCCTTATCGCCGGAGCGGGAGGGGTTCACAGGCTCCCGCGCCACATCCCGATAAAGATCGCCATGGGCATGATGCTGACGGCGCGCCGGATCAAGGCCGAGGAGGCTTACCGGCTGGGGCTGGTCAACGAGCTGGTTCCGCTGGCGGACCTGATGACGACCGCCGAGAAGTGGGCCAACGAGATCCTTGAGGTTGCTCCGCTGTCAGCACGCGCTACCAAGCAGATGGCTTACCAGGGCCTTGGCTGGCCCCTCGACATCGCCTTCGACCGAAAGTACTCGGAAGAAGCGAAGTTCCTGGCGTCCAACGACAGACGCGAGGGACCGCTGGCCTTCTCAGAAAAGCGCAAGCCAAACTGGACCGGGACGTAAGGCCGCGTGCGGCGTTCAAGCCTCTGACCCGGGAGCCTCCTCCCCGCCACCGAGGAGCCTTCAAAAAGACCCCCTCCTGAATCAGGAGAAAGTGCGGACGCATAGAGGGGGTGCCGGAGTAGCCGTTACTGAGTCGGTTGGCAGGAAGAGCTAGTACTACCCCTCGCAAATCGTGCGCTTGAAAACATCAGGCAACTTCGATCTCGATGCGGCAATGGTCGCTTGGACCCCATCGCTCAGGCTCATTCACTGCCGTGGCTAGAACGCTCTCTGCAAGTCCGTTTGACGCGAACACAAAGTCAAGTTGCCTCGTAGCGTTCGCCGGAGTCTGTTGATTCGTGTGAAACGTCGGAACATTCCCAGAAGTACGTGGGAGTTCGTCGGGCCATGGATCTGCCTGGCGTCCATTGGGGACTTGTGGCCCAACGAAAGAGAAGCCTAAAGCGGCCATTCTCGTGAATACCGTTTTGTAACGAGATGCCCAATACTTACTTCCGTGTTCTCCAAGTCCGAACAGAATGTTCAGATCACCCACTGCAATCACTCGATGACCGCTCTCCTGGCCCACAAGCAACGATAGGTCAGAGATAACCCGGTGAATCGATCCGTCCGCATATATCCACCGGCTACCAGTTATGCCCAGCGGCTTCTCCCATGCGCCATACATCGAAGCCACGATGAACGGGCGTCCGTCGTTGTGCGTCACGACCGC
>JADFRU010000116.1:0-5653 GCA_022561115.1 Chloroflexota bacterium
CGTGCGGGCTTGAAGCCGTCCGCGAAGGGCGAGATCTACATCACGGACGCCATCGCAGCCGCGGTTGCCGACGGCCGGAGAGTGACGGCGGTGATCGCTCCAGATCTCTCCGAGGTGATCGGCGTGAACGACCGGACGGAGCTCGCGGCGGCCGACGCCGTACTGCGGGCGCGGATTCGGCGGCGCTGGATGCTTGACGGGGTGACCATGACTGACCCCGACACGACTTATATCGACTCAGAAGTGATGATCGGCCGGGACACGACGATCAAGCCAAACACCCACCTGCTCGGGTCAACGTCGGTCGGCGCCGATGCGATGATCGGGCCGGGGACTGTCCTTGAGGACACCGTTGTCGGTGACGGCGCACGGGTAGTCTCCTCGCACGCCGAGTCTGCCACGATCGGTGATAGGGCGACCATCGGCCCGTTCAGCCATCTCAGGCCGGGCGCTGTAATCGGACCGGACGTCCACGTTGGCAATTACGCCGAGGTGAAGGACAGTGTCATCGGCCCCGGCGCCAAGATCGGCCACTTCAGTTATGTGGGAGACACGACTGTGGGCGCAGGGGCGAATATCGGCGCCGGGACTGTAACCTGCAATTACGATGGCGACGTGAAACATCAGACGCACATCGGAGAGAACGCGTTTATCGGCTCCGGTTCCATGCTCGTGGCGCCGCTGTCGATCGGCCCGGGGGCGAGAACGGGCGCGGGTTCCGTTGTGACGCGTGACGTGGCCCCGGGAATACTCGTCGCCGGTGTACCGGCGAGACCGATACCCGGGCGAAAACGCAGTCAGCCAACCACGGAAGGTCCCTCAAGTTCAGGTGATATCAGGAGTCGCGAAAAGCGGCAATGAGTAATAGCGACGTTCCCGGCTATAGAAGCCGCGCCGGACGGTCTACGTCTGCGGAGCCGCCCGGATACCCGTCCGACGCGGCCGGCAGCGACGACGAACCACCAGGTCCGAGCTTTGCACCGCCGGCCTGGCATGAACGCCACAGGCCCGGACGGAGCGATCTGACAGGCGCGACCGATGAGCGGTGAAACCCTGGCCGCGTGGATAGTCTTCGCCGTCTCCGTCGGTATTTACCTCGTTTCTTCCCTTGTTGCCGGAGTGTCTGCGGGACGGGCGCCCGGCGTCCTGCTGCTTCGCGGACCGATCGAAGGCGAAAACGGGGGCAACGGACGGCTGACGCCTTTCGATAAGGCCGTAGCCGTCGAGTCACACGCCCTCGCATATATATCGCTGGTTGTTTCCGCTGTGGCGTTATTCGTGGCGCTTGGCGAGTCTATGTCTGACGACTCGCAACGTGGAGCGGTTGTTGTGGGCGGCATTGTCGCGGGCCTTGCCGTGATCCACATAACCGCCGGAAAGATGCGGCTCAGCGAACGAAGCGGTATCGAGCGAGCCGTAAGGCCGGTCGAAAAGGTTTTCCACACGATCGCCCGGATTCCCGGGCTGAGATCTCTGCTTACCAGTGTGTTTGGAACAACCGAACGGATAGACGACTCAGGTGACGTGGTCACCGCGGTTTTTGAGCAGAACCTGGAGATCCTTGAGGCGGCCGGAGTCGCCACCGACGCGGAAGAGTTACGGATGATTCGCGGTGTGCTGGACCTGGACACCACGCGTGTTCGGGAGATCATGCAGCCGCGCGTGGACATGGTGGTGGCGGAGGCGGAAGCGACCCGGCGCCAGGCCGCTGACTTGATGATCAACGAGGGTTACTCAAAGATCCCCGTGTTCCGTGGCCGGATCGACGACATCATTGGGATCGTGTATGCACGGGACCTCCTCAGGGTTCAAATCTCCGAATCGAACTTCGACGAGGGGATTCTTGATCTCATACGTCCGGCGATATTTGTTCCGGAGTCTCAGTTCCTGGAGCATCTCCTCCAGGAGTTCCAGCGTCACCGCGTCCGCATGGCGATAGTTGTGGACGAGTACGGAGGGGTGTCCGGTCTCGTGACGCACCAGGACCTGGTCGAGGAGATCGTCGGCGAGCTTGAGGACGAGTTTGACCGCGATGAGCCGGAGCTGCAAAAAATCAGCGACGATGAATCGCTTGTGGATGCCCGGCTAACGCTGGATTCATTGAACGAGACGTTCAATACGGCGATCGAGGGCGACGGCTTCGATACGGTGGGCGGGCTCGTTTATCTTCAACTCGGTCGTATGCCGGTGGTCGGTGATCGCGTCTCCGTGGCCAATCTGAAGATGACCGTTGAGTCCACTACCGGCCGCCGCATTCGAACGGTAAGGGTGGTCCGGCAAACAGCGACGCCCGACGGGGACTGACCCACGGGCGGAGTCCCGACGACCCGAGGCCGGGCCCGGGTCCGGGTCCGGGATTATTGCCAGCCAGAGGTTAACGGGTAGCGCTCTTGAACGCGGCGCGGGCGACGGGTGGCCCTGCCCTCACAGCAGGGCCGGGTAACAGGCGCTGCGATGTTGTCCCTGTCACTTGTGACCGTCGGCGTCCCCGCTATCGCGGCTGCGGCTCCCCTCGAGAGCGCCCACATCCGTTACCTGCGTTTTGTCGCTGTCGTTCCCGGCATCGAGAACGCCCCGGGGATGTTCCGGAATCCCGAGTTGGTTCAGTGCTCGCAACCCGGTTCAACAGGTTCGTCCGGAACTGCAACGGGCCCCGGCAGAATGCCGGGGCCCGTCACCATGTCGCTTAGTCGAGGAGCCGGATATTAGTCCGTGGCCACCTTGTCGGTGATCGTGAACCCGCCGACGGCAATGCTCCCTGTGTCGCCAGTCCCGTCGAGGGTGTGAACCGTCCCGGCTGCGAAGGATGCATCCGACAGGTCGATGGTCGTCGTGAATGCACCGTTGCCGTTTGCCGTCACGCTGTCGAAGACGACCTTGCCGGATTGAAGGATGATGGTTTCAGAACCGTGGAAGCCCGCACCTACCACATTGGCTTCTGTGGTGCCCAGGGCCTTGAATTCGATGAAACCAGATGCACCTGTTCCGGCGTCAACGATGATCAGGAACGTCGCGTTCTGTGCGCCATCTCTTCCGTCTTTACCGTCTTTGCCGTCTGTACCGTCCTGGCCATCGTTGCCAGATGCTCCGGGGTTGCCAGGGACTCCGGCCTCACCCGGGAGACCGGGGTCGCCGGGGTTGCCAGCAGCGCCGGGACTACCAGCCGCGCCGGGGTTGCCAGCCGCGCCGGCCGCGCCGGCAGGACCCTGTAGTCCCTGAGAGCCATCGTCACCAGAACAGGCGGCAAGAGCCACAACTGCAACCGACGAAAGCATCAGGAAGATCATCTTCCTTCTTCCGCGCATAATAAGATTCATTGAGCCCCGTCCTCCATCTTTGAGGTGTATCGGCGCGAGCCCGGGCCGGGGGCGCCGTTCTCTATTCATGAACAGCGGCTTACTGGCCAGCCACACGAGAAAAATAGCGCTCAGTCGCGGAAAGTTAGCCCCCTGCGAGCGCTGGCCAAACAATATCTTGGCGTTTGGAGGGTGTCAAGGTAGATAAAAGGCACCGGAGAGTCCTGTTTGCATCTGCCGTTCGTCTCGGCCCGGCCGAGATCGCGGGCAGCGGTATATGCACGGAATGCGTTAAGGGAGCTAACGCGAACCCGCTCGCATCGAAGGGCGTGGCCCGGAGCCTCATTCACACGCTCCGCAACGTTTCGGATTCGCCCGGGAATTCGTGGCGGCGCCCCGTTGCGGCGCTTCACCAGGACGGCCCGGCGAGCGCTACGGCGGTGGGCCTCTGCCATGCGAATCGCACTTGCCCCCGTGCTATACTTTTCCCGGTCTCGCGGCCCCGTTATTTCGTTAGCGGAATTTCGGCAGACGGGCCTGCATGGTACAGGTCACACGCGAGTCCCTTATCCACCGAGTTGTTCGGTGTTCGAATTGCGGATTTCCCAGGAGACACCCACCAGTTGGACCAGGCTACGAAGACGGCGATAGTCGAGAAACACAGGCGACACAAGACCGACAAAGGGTCGGTCGAGGTCCAGGTGGCGCTCCTCACCGCACGAATCACGGAACTCACGGATCATCTCAGGCAGCACAAGCATGATCATGCGACGCGTCGCGGCCTCTTGAAGTTGGTTGGCCAACGGCGGCGGCTCCTGAGTTATCTCAACGGCAACGATGTGGGGCGGTATCGTGCCATCATCGAACAACTCGGCCTGCGCAGGTAAGTAGACGACGCCCCTCTCTTATACCGAAGAGCAGGGGTGTTTTTCTTTTCAAGCCCGGCCTGGATTCAGGCCGGTCCGATACCGTGGCGAGTGCGCAAGCTTGCCCGGAACGACCAAAGGAGCCGGTGAAGAGTCCGGCCGGCCCGTGCATTGGGCCAGAAGATGGGAATAGTCAGTTCATGATTTCCAATTTTGAGATTGAAGTCGGAGCGCGCACGCTCAAATTTGAGGTCGGGCGTATAGCCAACCTCGCCGGTGGAGCGGTGACGCTCCGCTACGGCGACACGATGATGCTCGTCACGGCTTGCGGGTCAAAACGCCCGCGACCGGGCGCAGATTTCTTCCCGCTGACGGTGGATTACGAAGAGAAGATGTACGCCCGGGGCAAGATCCCTGGCAGCTTTTTCAAACGTGAGGGACGGCCGAGCAGCGAAGCCATTCTGATGGCGCGTATCACGGACCGCCCGATTCGCCCGCTGTTTCCGAAGGGCTACCGCAACGAAGTACAGATCATTGCGAGCGCGCTCTCCGTTGATATGGAGAACCCGATAGACGTACTCGGAATCGTCGGCGCATCTGCCGCACTGACCATTTCCGATATTCCGTACGACGACCCGATTGGCGCGTGTCGTATCGGACTGATTGACGATGAACTCGTGGTCAACCCGACGTACTCCGAACAGGAAGAAAGCCTTCTTGACCTTATCGTCGCCGGAACGGCTGACGCGATCATGATGGTGGAGGCCGGTTCCAAAGAGGTCTCCGAAGAAGTGATCGTGGAGGCTCTGCGGCTTGCCCAGGAAGTCAACGGAGAGATCGTTGAACTGATCCGGGAGATGCAGGCGAAAGTCGGCAAGAAGAAGATGACGGTCGAGATCGACCCCGCCGGAGAGGAAGCCCTCACGGCGGCTCGTGAATGGGTCGGGACGAAGATCGATGACGCCCTCGCTGCGCCCGGGGACAAGACGTCCCGGGAGAACGCTTTTGAGGAAATCAGCCACGCATTGAAAGAAGCGCTCAGCGAAAAGCACGACGAGCGTGATATCCAGTCCGCGTTCTACGCGCTGGAGACGGAATCCGTGCGCTCAGCGATTCTGAATGACGGACGCCGTCCTGACGGGCGGTCTCTCACGGATCTGAGAGACCTGTCGTCTGAGGTTGGCTATCTGCCGCGGACTCACGGCAGCGCTCTGTTCACACGCGGCGAGACGCAGGCGCTTTCTGTGGTGACCCTGGGATCGCCGGGCGAACGCCAGCGTCTGGACAATCTGGGTCCGATCAGCGAGAAGCACTACATGCACCACTACAACTTCCCGCCCTACTCCACCGGCGAGACCGGCCGGATGTTTACGGGGCGCCGGGAGATCGGCCACGGTATGCTCGCCGAGCGGGCGCTTATTCCGGTGCTGCCGAGCAAGGAAGATTTCCCGTATACGATCCGTGTTGTGTCCGAGATTCTCAGTTCAAACG
>JADFRU010000117.1:0-5641 GCA_022561115.1 Chloroflexota bacterium
CGTGCGCTCCGTAATGGAGGATGTTGAACGGGTGGCGCGGGCGAAGGGCGTGAACCTGGCGCATGACGTCGTGGATGAAAAACTGCGCGACGGCCTCGCCGAGGCGGCGGACACGCAGGCTTCCTTACAGGGTGACTTCCGAGCCGGAAACCGGCTGGAGATCGAGCACCTGCTGGGCATGGTCGTGCGCGAGGGTCGTGCGATGAACGTCCCGGTCCCGGCCTCCGCGGCGCTGGTCACTGCGCTCTGGAAGTTCCGAAACGGCGCCGCGCCGGAATAAGACGCTGGTAGCGCCGTAGGGACGGAGACTACTCGCTTCCTGCGACGTGCCCCCAAGAAGGATTGAACCGATAATGATGCCGCACGGGTCGGAGTCGCCCCGTCAAGTCGCAGGACCGAACAACTGTCCGCCCCGGGGTCGATGCCGATCGACCCCTACGATGTGTACATATAAAGACCCGATTTCCGGTTAACCACGCACAGGAGCCACGAATGGCCGACCACCTCCCGCCCATTTCTGACGAAACAATCGAAATCCTGAAGACCATCCCCACGCCCACGCTGATCGACGCCCTGTGGGTGATGAAATGGCCGCCGTCTTACATACACGGCGCACGGCCGTTACACTCGGGTATGAAGATGGCAGGACGGGCGGTGACGCTGCGATTTGTTCCCTGGCGCAACGATATCTGGGACGATATGCCGAAGGGCCTTGAGTCACCGGAATACGTCGCGTTCGAGCTGTGCGGCCCGGGTGAGGTGCTGGTCGCGTCTGCGATCGGGCCGTGGGAGTCTATCGGCGGAGACATCAAGTTCCTGCGGTTGAAGCAGTTGCACGTCGGCGGCCTTGTTACCGACGGATCGGTCCGTGACTCGACCATCTTGAAAAGCTACGGATACCCGGTTTACTCCCACAGCACTACGGCAAAGCAGGGACCCGCGGTAATGGTTCCCTGGGGCGTGAACGACACCATCAACTGCGGCGGCGTGCTGGTTCGTCCCGGTGACGCAGTTGTCGGCGACGAGGACGGCGTCGTAATCGTTCCCCACGAGACGGTTGATGACGTGATCCGCATCGCACGGGAACGGGAAGAGGTGGAAGAGGTGGTAAAGGCGGAGCTAGAGGCCAACCCGGGCCCACCCGGACGCTACTACCCGTTCAACGACAACACCTGGAAGTTATACGAGGAAAAGACCGGCAAAAAGCCGATGGGCCGCTGAACCAGATCCCGGCCCGGGCTCGACCACAGGAATGAGGAGACGGCAGATGATCATCGAATTTCCCGGCGCGCCTGAACGCACCTACGCGGTCCAGATCGCGACGCCGTCTCTTGGCGATTATTCGTATCTGGTGGTGTCTGGCGACGAAGCGGTACTCATCGACCCGCAACTCGATATCGACCGCTTTGAACGCATCCTGGCTGACTCCGGGGCGCGCCTGCGCTGGGTATTCGAGACCCACATGCACAACGACTACGTCTCGGGCGGAAAGGCGCTGGCGGAACGTCACGACGCGGACTATGTCCTGCCTGCCGGTTGTGGGGCGACGTTCAATCATTCACCGATCAGCGACGGCGATTCGCGAGCGCTCGGCCGATGCACCTTAAAGGCCATGCGTACGCCGGGGCATACCCCTCACCACATGAGCTTCGTTCTTGAACTGCCAGAAAGCGGTGGAACGGCCGGCGGTGCGGCGGCGGTCTTCTCCGGCGGTTCCATGCTCGTGGGAGCCGTGGGGCGCACCGATCTCCTCGGTCCTGACCTTGCCGAGGAGCTGGCGCACGCCCAGTATCAATCGGTCAACAGGATGGCTGACCTTTTACCGGACCCGACTACGGTCGGGCCAACGCACGGCGCAGGCTCGTTCTGCTCGGCAACTCCGGTTGCCCCCGAGACGACATCGACGATCGGACTCGAAAAGACCCGCAACCCGGCGCTGGTTGACCGTGATGAGGACGCGTTCGTCGCACAGCAGCTCGCCGGGTATGGCCTGTTCCCGAGTTATTACGCTCATATGGGTCCCGCAAACCAGGCCGGTGACGCGCTGGCCGACCCGGTCTTGCCGCCGCTGCTCACACCGCACCAGATCACGGACGCTGCCGGCTCGGCAACGATCGTCGATCTGCGCGACTCCCGAGTCTTCGCCGCCGGACATATTCCCGGCTCGGTCAACGTCCCGATGTCGGTCGACGCCGGTGCATACATCGGCTGGACCCTGCGCTGGAACTCTGACCTGGTCCTACTTTCGGACCGACCAGAAGACCTTGACGATGTGCGGGTCCAGCTGCACCTGATTGGCGTCCGGTCGGTAGTCGGCGTGGTTGATGACGGCCTCGATGCCTGGCGGGCTGAAGGGCGGCCGGTCGCAAGCTACCGGGTCGCGACATTCCGCGATCTGGCGGAGGAACGGCCGGGCAGCGTTTTGGACGCCCGAGATCCCCTTGAGGTCGGCGGCTCGACTCTGCCCGGGGCGGTCAACATCCATTTCAGCCGCGTCACGGACGAACTGGAGCGGGTCCGGCCGGGCACCGTGTGGGTGCACTGCCAGTCCGGGTATCGCGCCTCAATCGCAGCGTCACTCCTCGCCCGCGCTGACCGCGAAGTCGTGCTGATCATCGACGACCTGTCGAACCGGGTCGCGTAGCCACCTCTGCACATCCGGGAGGGCGCGGTTACGGTGCGCCTCTCCCGAGGATCACCGGATAAAACCACCGGTAATCGAGAGTTTGCCCGCCTGCTAATCCCAGCTAATCTCCTCGATGTAGCACCATTTCCACGTCTGATTCGGCTCGTGTGACTTCATCACCGGGTGGCTCGTCTCGTTGAAATGGCCGGTTGCGTGTGTGTTCTTCGACGAATCGCAGCAGCCGACGTTGCCGCAAATGCAGCACATCCGCAGGGACACCCATTCATCCCCCAACGCCACGCAGGCCGGGCATTGATCGGGCGAAGTTGGCGTCGCCTCCTGGTTGATCTGATCCAGGTGCTGACATGTGCCGGACATTCGATTCCTCCCGGGCGTATCGATTTGACCATCACTCCTGGCGCATCCTAACCCCGGCCGCCGCCGACTCGCTGCCGAAACGGGAGCATAATCACGGTCCACGGTCAGGAAACAGCGACGAAGCGAGGGCATCGATGCGAGCAGTCTGGTACGAAGAAAGTGGCGACGCCGGTGTACTCCGTGTCGGTGAGATGGCTGACCCTGAGCCGGGTCCCGGCGAGGTCCGGGTGCGGGTGATGGTGTCCGGGATCAACCCGTCTGACTGGAAGATGCGAACGCGAGCGTTGCGCTTCCCACGCGTGATTCCGCACCAGGACGGATCGGGCGTGATCGACCGCGTTGGCGACGGCGTTCCAGCGTCCCGGGTAGGCGAGCGGGTCTGGTTGTACGAGTCGACCAGTGGCAGGGCGTTCGGGACGGCGGCTGACTACACCGTCCAGCCTGCGGAACATGCCGTGCCGCTTTCCGACAACATTTCCTTCGAGGACGGCGCTTGCCTGGGCGTCCCTGCAATGACCGCGCACCGCGCCGTGTTCGCTGACGGCCCTGTGACGGGCAAGACCGTACTTGTGACCGGCGGCGCGGGCGCAGTTGGCAACTACGCCATCCAGATGGCGAAGTTCAGCGGCGCAAGGGTGTTGTCCACGGTGAGTTCGGACGAGAAGGCGACGATCGCCCGAAACGCCGGCGCGGACGAGATCATTAACTATCGAACCGAGGACGTTGTGGCTCGGATAAACGAGCTGACGGATGGTCGCGGTGTCGAGAGGATTGTTGAGGTCGAGTTCCCTGCGAACTTTGAGGTGTCCCGGCAGGTGGTCGCCGATAACGGGGGACTGGTGATCTACGGGTTCGGCGACGGCCCCACGCCGGCGCCGGCCGTTCCGTTCCGTTTCGATAGGACGAACGTCAACATCCGGTTCGTCCATGTGTACACGATGCCGGAAGAAGCCAAGCGCGCCGCCAGAGAGGATATAACGCGCTGGACCGCCGACGGATCGCTAACCCACCTCCACGGCCCGCACTTCAAGCTGGAACAAACGGCCGACGCACATCGAGCGGTCGAGGCGCACGCGGTAGGCACAGTGATGCTGGACGTGGGTAAGGCGTAGGCGAACCGTACCGCAGGGGCCGAGTCCGTATCCGCCCTTCGCTAATTCCAGAACCGCGCCCCAGACACGTAGCAGGGTGCTGAAAAGGATATTTTCGCTCGATACGATAGGTTTTCGACGCTGGTCGCAGCTTTGACGCGGCACCGAAATCGGTAATGAAATGGGTGGTTCGCGAGTTTTTCAGCACCCTGGTAGGGGCGGGCCTTGGCCCGCCCGTGGGCGTGCAATCACGCGCTCATACTGAAGTTGCCGCCCCCTGTTTACCGCGTCGATACACGACACCAGGTGCGCTCAGATGGCTGTTGGACTCGACCGGCGCTGTCCCCAGATCCAACCTCACCCAGGGGTGCGTTGCCGGCACATCCAATTCCCCTCAGCCCTTACTCTGCCGGCCTCTCACACCACAACAGCAACGGGTTTCAACCCGGAGACCTAGACCTCAAGAACCTGGACAAGGGTCTCCGGATATTTCCGCATGAGCGGAGCGGATTTGGCGAACCGGTCGAGTTCGTTGAGCTCGCGCCGCAACCGCGCCGCCAGCGCGTCGCGTAACTCGTGACCCTGCGGTGCGCTATTCGGGAGCACCAGCCACATAGCGAACCGGAGCTTCCAGACCCACCTGACAACCACGACGCTCGCGCCTGCCGTCCCCAGCCAGTCAAGCATCTCGACGTAGCCGTTCCGCGGGCCGTCGCTCGATCCGTTCATATCGGCGTCCGCCCGCGGGTTTGCGTTGCCCCAGGTGAAGAACAGGGACAAAGGGCATCCCCGCTCCAGCGCGCCGTCGAGAATGCCGCGGTACAGATCGCGGCGCCTCTGATCCTTGCTTTGACTCCACATGGCGAACGGATCGAGGAGCACGACGTCGCGCTCATCCCAGCCCGCTATCTTGTCCGCGATTCGGACCTCTCCGTCAAAACTCCTGCCTTTTGCTCCGGGAACGGAGATAGTAATTTCGGGCTGCTCGGTGATTGATTCGCGCAGCACGCCTTTAAGAACCTCACGTGTGGCTGGCTTCTGCTCGTAGAACTCGGCTCGCGCCTGCCGGCAGCCGGATAGCGCACGAAGGTTGAGCACGGCCGAACCGGCATACAGGGAGCCGGGCCTGTCGTTGCGCAACCCTAGCGCGAAAAGGCCGTCGTCCTGGGCGCCGCCGAGCGTTGTTTCGCGACCGAACCGTGAGAGGCACATTATCAGCCACGCGTTGTCCGGGGTCGTGAGATAGACGCCGCACCCGGCGTGGCACTCCCGCAGCCGGATCTCAGTTCGCCACGGCTCCCGGCGCAGCAGCTCATCGAGCAACGCAAGGTAGACCGTGTGCTTGACCAGGTCACCGCCGTTCCCAGCGTTGTTATTCTGCGCGTTGCGATCGTCCCGGTTTATCGCGTCAACCCACGGCGGCAGATCCACGTTCATCATGACTCAGCCCTTACTCCGCCGACCTCTCAGACCACAGCAGAAGCGGGTTGCGCGCACGGGACTCGTTCGCCGTGCGCCCGGCATCGACGTCGCACGAAACACCCGC
>JADFRU010000118.1:0-5621 GCA_022561115.1 Chloroflexota bacterium
ACCTGCATAGCGTTCCTTCGGGGCGCGGCGGTGATCCTGTCACTGGCACGCGCCATACTCCGGACCCGGCTCCAGAACCTGCTTTAAGCGCCCCAATCAACTCCGGGATGCGCCACGCGCGAGAACGCCGCCGGGCCCTGAGGCTCCGGCGGCGTTTCCTTGATCTGTGTTACTACGAGCCGATTTTAGCGTTCAGAGGGAACGCTGGGAGACTCCAGGTAACGCCACAGGTCACTGTCTACGTTCAACACCAGCGTTGAATCCTGCGCCAGTATCGTCCGGTAGGCTTCCAGAGACCGGATGAACGCGTAGAACTCAGGATCCCGACCGAGCTGTTCAGCGAGGATCGCAATCGCTTCACCCTCAGCCTCACCACGGATTCTGGCCGAGTCACCCTGGGCCGCCTGCGTGATGAAGTTGACCTCCCTGTCCACGGTCGCACGGATTTCGGCGTCCGCCTGGGCGCCCTCTGCACGCTGTGCGCTGGCAATCCGCTCACGTTCTGCTCTCATCCGGTCAAACACTGAACTGGCGACGCCCGACGGGAAGTCCGCCCGTTTGATCCGGACGTCAACGACTTCAATGCCGAACCGGTCAGTCAAAGGCACCCGGTACCGGAAATCCTCGTCTGCCAGGTCAAAGTCCTGTGGCGACGGGCTGTTGATTATCGCTTCCAGTTGATCCGGCGTTGGGATGCGATCCCGGATGGCTTCTTCTCCCTCAGCTACCGCCCGGCCGGCGATGATGATCTGCAGGCTCGGGTCCCGGAGTCCGCCCGGGAGCGCCTCCGCTTCGCTGCGCTGAATGTCCAGGAGTTTGGACGCTTCGGTGATGCGCTGCATGATTTCTTCGCGGGTCTCGTCGATGATCTCGGACTGGAGGTCGAGCGCGACCTCTCGCCGCAGGTTGGAGTTGATTATGTCTCCGATGCGCGCCTCTGCGTTCGCCTCCGTCCTGAGAGCCTGGAAGAACACCAGCGGATCCGTGATGCGGTAACGCGCATAGGCGTCAATCACCAGGGTGCGTTTATCCAGCGTCAGCAGCGATGCGGGCGGAGCGTCCACCCGGAGCAGCCGGCTGTCCAGCTTGGTCACCGACTCCACGAACGGAATCTTGAACGCCAGTCCAGGGCTCTTCTTGGATTCCTGGAACTCTCCGAACCGTGTCACGATCGCAAGTTGCGTCTCATCGACGATGTAAAAGGTCTGGGACGCGATTACGCCGGCGATAATCAGGAGTACGAGCAGTGGTATTGCCAGTTTGCGCATCTTACTGTCCTCCCCCGATGCTCGAACTGGATATTGAGGTCAACGGCAGGAACGGTAGTACGCCGTCCGCCACATCGCCGGTTACGACAAACTTCGTGGTCCCCGGCAAGATCTCCTCCATCGCTTCAAGGTATAGCCGCTGGCGGGTCACCTCTTTGGAGTTCAGGTAGCCCTCCAACAGGTTTCTGAAACCCTCCGCCTCACCCACTGCCAGCGCCAGGCGGCCCTGTTTGAATCCTTCAGCGGACTCGGTAATGCGTGCCGCTTCACCACGGGCTCTCGGCAGTTGATCCGCCTGGTATGCCTGAGCCAGGTTGATTAGCTGCTGTTTCTCCTCCTGCGCCCTCACCACGTCTTCAAACGCGTCACGCACCTCTTCCGGCGGGTTCACGTTTTGTAGCAAGACAGAGATCACGCTGATCCCGGTGTCGTAGAAGTTGAGCAGGTTCTGCATCTGGAGGCGCGTATCCTCCTGAATCTGCTCACGACCTTCTGTAAGCGCATCGTCAATTGTGCGTGCGCCAACAACCTGGCGTAACGCCGTTTCGGCGATGTCACGCAACGTTCTACCGTCTGGCCTGCCGGGGGCAATACCGCGCTCGGTATCGCCCGGGTCGTCAACGCGGAACAGGTAGGCGCCGATGTCGGTAATCCGGTACTGGATTACCGCCCCGACGTCCACGATGTTCTCGTCTCCCGTAATCATCTGGGCCTCGACCGGCACCAGGATGCTTCCGGTCCCGCCGCCATTGCTCCGGAAACCGAGCTCAAGCGTCCGTGTCTGCGTCACCTGGATCACGTCTCGCTTGCCTATCGGGGCCGGCCACCACCAGTTCAAGCCGGAACCGGCGGTGCTGTCAAACCTTCCAAACAGGCGTAGCGCCGCCTCCTCGTCAGGGTCGACGGTGAAGATGCCGGACGCCAGCCAGATGACCGACGCAAGGATCATGCCGATCAGGACGATCAGGCTGAAGCCGCCGCCGCCGAGAAATTTTAGTGACGGCAATCCGTTTCTTATACGCCCGATAAGATCGTCAAGGGAGACCTGTTCACGGCTGGCCCTGCCGCCGTTGTCTCCGCCGCTATTATCCGGTGGACGGTACATCTCGTCTTGCCTGGACCGAGGTATGGAATCACTGCCAGCGGCCATTGTTACTCCTGTCAGCGAGGACGCGATGGTCCCGCCTCATCTCAATTCCGGCCCCGTAACACCCTGTCTGTACGGGGTCCGCACAAACCTGGGGAATCATGGGGTCCACATGCCCGGCGCCCGCCAGTACGGCGTATCGGCAAACCATCGGAAAGTATACCCGAGACACGCATCACTGCCCGCTCGCTCATGAGACACCCCGCCCGGACATCGGGCGACTACTCCGCGCCGGTTCGAACTCCGTGGGCTGAGCGTTGCCGGTCAAGACGCTCAAGAAAATCCTCGTAGCTGTCTGCCCCCTGTACAACCTTTACGAGATCGCCCGCGTTTTCGACGTACGTCCGGAACTCCTGTAGCTGCGCTCCGATGGGACTGACCGACGCCGGATTGTCTCCATACGAGCCGTTGAAGGCGAAGTACGCCTGGTTGATCTTCCTGATAAAAATCCCGTGCTCCTGGAGGTCAACCCGCCTCTGCTCCATGTACGTTTCCGCGCCATCGATATCCCCGTCCGCGAGCAGGTCATCCGTGCGGAGACGCGTTTCGCGCATGAAGGCCCGGAACGTGAAGTCCTCTGTGTCCTCCTCGCCGTCCGGCATCACGCCCGGGTCCGGCGGCTCCGGTGGAATAAACGGCTCCAGGGGGGGGAGCGTCTCGCCCGTCACGCGCTCATATGTGGCGCGGCCAACCTCTTCACCAAACAGGTTTGCCAGGGTCTCGTTCAGCGTCGTCAGGTCTTCGCTGTCCCAGTACGCCCGGCCGAGGGGACGGAAGATGAGATACGCGTGAAGCCACTCGTGGGCCGCCACGTCCAGGGTGGAAAGCAGGTCGCGATCATCCGGGATGACGGTCGGGAAGGTCGCGACGCCGCCGGTGCCGAGCACGATTACGGAAAGATCGGGAGAGCCTTCGTAGAACTTCTCTTCGATCTTCCCGCGCTCCGCCAGGGTGACCCCGGGGTCTATCAACACAGATTCCAGGCGCTGAATCCGGTCACGTGGTGATGTGATCAACACGCGCGGGGTTGAGTCAAGCCGGAAGTCAACGGGCGGCCACGTCAGCGGTCCCAGTTTACCGATCCCCATCTCTCTCAGTACCGCGTCGATGGCAGATTCCAGGAACTCCTCAACGTCGTTGCGCAACCCCCGCCGCTCGGACACAAGTTCATCCACACGATCTTGTAGTAAGGCCAGTTCATCGTCGTCGGATTCGGCCTCCGCTGTGGCGCGACGGAGTTCATCGCTCGCGACCGTTATCTCTTCGTTCAGCTCTATATACCGGTCAAGGTCTTCGCGTTTCTCCTGCTCCGAAGACCCAACCCCGGGGATCAACTCCCTGACACGGTGGACCCACTTGTCCAGGAAATTCGAGACCTCCCACCCCACCAGGTTGTACTCGTAACCACGAACCGCGTAATCGACCGGACTCAGCACGTGTGTGGATCGCGGCGTGAAGAGCAAAATCACGAGGAGCGCGAAAACCAGGAACCCTTTCCACAGGCGCCGCCTTCTCAGGCACCGGCACGATGCCCGGAATGGCCAGGTAAGGGCGCGCCACAGCAAGAACAGGGGTCGAACCGCCCGAATCACCGGGCCGGAAAGGCTGCCGGACCTGTTTCCTGTAGGGGTGCCCAGTGAAGTAGTCCTCGGGTCTTTAGCAGGTGGGTAGAGTTTGAGAAGGGCGTTGACGCCGGAGGACGGCCGCTCCTCCATGTCCGGCATACCCGGCATATCCGGCATATCCGGGTTGCCGCCGATACCGGTATATACGTTCTACTGCCGCCGGTAGGCGCGGCGGTCCGGCCCGCACGTATAACCTCGTACTGATGATCCTGAATCCCATCTCCGTCAGACTTGTCGTGCCGGCCGCTATCGTAGCCATCGTCGCGATGGCTTGCAGTTCATCGAGTTCATCCAGCGACCCTGCGAACTCCCCGGCGGAGCTGCCTGCAAGTGACCCGGCGGTGGCCGTTGAACAGACCGCCACACAGACATCCTTATTACAGGACCCGGCATCGTTAATCCCGGAGCCGGAATGGGTACGCGGCAGGTTGGAAGCCGTTCAAGGCCTGTGGGGATTCACCCCGGACGGTATCGACTGGCAAAACTCTTACGATTTCAGACAGATGCGCGGCCAGCCTGCATGGTTCGGGAGTACCGGGGCCAACGGCTGGGCGGGCGCCGGGCAGGCGATACCACATTCAGTAGTACATGAGCTCGGACATTCATACTGGGGCCGGTTCCCGGTGGACGGACGGCCTGATCTCGCTCCCGGAACGCCCGGACAGGATCACGCGGACATCCAGAGGATCGTGCAGGCGTACCGGGATGATCTGCTCACGTTCATGCGGCAACCGCCGGACCGGTTTGAACCCCTGCGGGACCGGTTTCGCAACCTGCCAAATCTCGATCGCGGCGATCTGCCGGACCTGGCGCACTTTGGCGAGGCAGACCTGGTTTATTTCACGGGCGGGGACCTCGATCTTGTCCCGCCTATCCTGCGAAAGTACTACTCCTCCTACCTGACGACCGACGGCGTGGCCGGCGATCTGCCGGACTGGGCGGCGGCGCTCGCATGGTGGTTCAGCCTCGATGCCGATGAGCGGGATGAAGCTGGCCAGGTTTTCGGGTTACAGCACTTTCCGCTCGATCCGTATCAGAACGTGTCGAGGCTCGAAGACGCCAGGATAAGCGCCGAGATTTCCTTCATCCTCGAAGGAGAGGAAAGGCAACGGCTTTTTGATTTCGCAGACCAGTTTGACGAGATCAAGGAGCGGCGCGCTGCGTTAACCGATGCCACAGGCACGGACCGCGGGTTCAATTTCTGGGCCAGGTACCTGCGCGACATCTTTGACCTGCACGCAGCACACCCCGATGTGCTCGCCAGCGGATCAGGAGCCCGGGGACAGGAGCTCGGCGACACCCTCGACGCATACCGTGAGCTGGACCCGCTTCCCCCCGCCGAGCAGGCGGCGCGGTACCGGGCGCTCACCGGCGAACTCCGGGAACCCGGGGACGGGGACGCGGAATCCAGAGGATTGCCAGATTTCAGGGATTTCGCCCCGTTGTTGAAGGCGCGCACGCTCCTTGAACTGTTCCCGGCGGGGAGCGCGACCGGCTCCGATGGCATCGTGGCGGCCACCAGCGCGTACGTCGATGAGCTGAGGGAGCTGGTCGCTATCGCGGACGCTGCCCTTGATAGAG
>JADFRU010000119.1:0-5616 GCA_022561115.1 Chloroflexota bacterium
GCGATGGTGACCCGGCGCGGGGACCTTCCACTTGCCCGTAATATCTGGCGTCGCGCGAGAATGTGCTCGACTCACGTTTATAATTGAGCGCCGGTGGACGCCTGTGCGTGGGTATCTCATACTTCACAGGCGGTGCGTCGCAGGTTCACATTCTGTGACGTTAATGGCATCTCGTGCCGAGGTGGCGAAATGGTAGACGCGCTACGTTCAGGACGTAGTGTCCTAACGGATGTGCGAGTTCGACTCTCGCCCTCGGCACCACTTCCATAACGGATCGGCCTTGCGAAAAGGCCGGAGACCGGCAGGACCGGAGATCACAAGCGCCTGTAGCTCAGCGGATAGAGCGCAGCCCTGCGAAGGCTGAAGTCGTGAGTTCAAATCTCACCAGGCGCACCATCTTCCTTTACCCCCTGACGGCAATACCTGGCCTGACGAAGGCATCGTCATCACCCGGCCTGGCAACGTCACAGCGTTGGATGTGCCAAACTCCCGCTTGCAACAAGCGCGGCCGGATTTTCCGGCTCCCGTTGTAGACTGACGGGAACGTGGAGAACGCGATCTGCCGATGTTCAGGGATGATCGTTGAACGTCTCTTCACGGGGTCAATTAGCGCCGTACCCGGGCGGTTAGCTCAGCTGGTTAGAGCACCTGCCTTACAAGCAGGGGGTCACAGGTTCGAGTCCTGTACCGCCCACCAACGCGACAACTAATGGGACCGGAGCGACCCCGCGACAAAACCGCGGCGAACGTCGCTCCGTATCAACCGCCAGCGAAGGGGATCTATTTGGCCACGGCAACCGGGCCCGAGCTACTGGCCCGGGAAATCGTTCAGAACGTCGAGAAGGTGATCGTCGGTAAGACCGGCGTCGTTCAACTTGTCGTTATCGCCTTGATCTCGCGCGGCCATGCGTTGATCGAGGACGTGCCGGGCGTTGGCAAGACCATGCTGGCGCGCAGCGTCGCTCGTTCCGCCGGTTGTGAATTCAGACGAATCCAGTTCACGCCCGACCTGTTGCCGAGTGACATTACCGGGGTTTCTTTCTACAACCAGAAGACCTCCGAGTTTGAGTTCAGGCCGGGTCCAATCCTGTCCCAGATCGTCCTCGCTGACGAGATAAACCGGGCCACGCCCAAGACCCAGTCCGCTCTCCTGGAAGCCATGGGTGAGCGGCAGGTGACCGTGGAAGGCGTGACGCACCGGCTCGCAGACCCGTTCATGGTGATGGCGACCCAGAACCCGATCGAGTACGAAGGCACCTTCCCGCTGCCCGAGGCGCAACTGGACCGGTTCTTCCTGCGTGTCCGCATCGGCTACCCGGCGCCGGACGAAGAGATCGCCATCCTGAACAACCAGATGCTTGTGGAGCCTATCGACGAGTTGATGCCGGTGACGAACCCGCACGACATCGTCCAGCTCCAGATAGCGGCGCGTGAGATCTACGTCCATGACCTGATTAAGGAATACATCGTCGCCCTGACGAACGCTACGCGGAACCACCCGGACGCCATGCTCGGCGCATCGCCACGGGCGTCGCTCGCGCTCATGCGCGGTTCGCAGGCGCGCGCCATGATCGGCGGGCGCGACTTCATCTCACCGGATGACGTGAAGGCCATTGCGGTAGCCGTGATGGCGCACCGTCTGATCATCTCGCCCGCGGCGCGGATGCGCGGCGTCAATGGCGAGGAACTGGTTGGAGAAGTGCTCGACTCCGTCCCGGTCCCGGGCGCTGAGGTCGGCGGTCCGGCGCAGGGATAGGGCTGTGCCGTGCTGACAGCCCGTCCGGCTCGACAGGACCCGGTTTCAGAGTCCCCGGACAGGCGCCGCGGGAGCCGGTTGCCCCGGTTAGGCGCCTGGTTGGGCGAGCATCGGCGGGCCGGCGCGCTTGTCCTGGTAACGATCCTGACCTTCATGTCCGGGATGGGGACCGGGTTTTCTCTGTCCATCCGGCTCGGCTACGTGCTCGTCATCATGCTGGCCGTCGCTTTCGTATGGTCTCGCATCGGATTCGCCCGCATTGAGGCCTCCGTGCGCCGGCCAAACAGGCCTATGCGCGTCGGGGAGCAACTGTCTGAAATCGTCGATATCGCCAACCACGGCGGGTTGCCAAATCCGTGGATCGAGATCGAGGAAATGACCGATATCCCGGGCGTTCGTGCGGGCCGGATCGTCGATATGCCGGGCATGATCGTCCACCGCCGATTTGAAGTGAACGCTCCCATGTCGCAACGGGGAGAGTTCACACTTGGCCCGCTGGTCGTCCGGTCCGCGGACCCGTTCGGCCTGTTCCCGACCTCCCGCGAGTTTCAGGGTGCAGATCGCCTCCTCGTGTACCCCCGGGCGGCGGCTATTCCGGATTTTGCGATGGCGCACCTCAACCTGAGCGGCGACTCGGGGCACCGCCGGCGGACGCACCTGGTATCGCCTCACGTCTCGTCGGTGCGTGACTACGTGGCCGGAGACAGCATGAGCCGGATCCACTGGCCCAGCACCGCCCGGCATTCCCGGTTGATGGTCAAACTTTTCGACCAGGGGGAGGCCGGAGAGGTCTGGGTCATCTTTGATCAGCATGCCTCGACGGTCGCCGGAAAGAACGCCGATTCCGCCGACGAGTGCGGGGCCACCATCGCCGTCTCGACCGTCGAGAAGTATCTCGGCATGCAACTCCCTGTCGGCTACGTCTCGTATGGCAGCCACCCGATGATGTCGCCTCCTGTTCGCGGCGGGGGCCAGCTTGAGTCGATCACGCGCAATATCGCCACCGGCAGGCCAGAGGGCGACGTGGCGCTGGTTGACGCGCTCGCAGAACTTGACCCCGAGATCGGGACCAACACGGCGCTGGTGGTGATAACGGCCGCGCGATCCCATGAATGGGTGGCGGCTCTGCAGGGGTTTGCGAGACGCGGCGTGAACGTCACCGTGGCGCTCCTGGACAGAGAGTCGTTTCTTGATGGCGGCCAGCGGACCGGGACAGACGCGGATTCTAACCATGGCGTACTCAGGGCGCTGGTCCAATCCGGGATCCGGACCTACTCGGTGAAGCAGGGCGTTCCGCTGGCGAACGCGCTTGCGGAACCGGTAAGAGAGACCCATGTGGCGCGAGACGGATCAGGCGAATCGATGCGTGCTGCGAACGATTCTTCGGTCAACCCGGCGGACCGCATGCCGTCCTCCGGCGCCTCGGCGGGAGAAAGCGGATGAGGGTGGAGACTCTTCGCCTCTCGGACGGAAACCGGTTTGATTTGATCGGGTCTACCCGCCGCGGGGTGGTCTTTGCTGGCCGGGTGATGGGTGTTCGGGGACTGGAAGGGTTGATCAGCTACGCCCTTCTGGGGCTCATGGTGATCGTCGTCGCCTGGTCCGTCCAGCTGGCTGATTGGGGAGACTCCCCGGTACTGATCTGGACGGTCCTCGCCGGCGCGGCGCTGGGCATCGCTTTCGCTCGCCCCCGGGGACCGTGGCCCCTGCGTCACCTCGTCGGGATCCTTGCCGGGGTGGTTTTCGCGATCTGGCAGGTATCGTCCGCTGCGGACGGAGCGAACGTCATCGCCCGGTTCGGCGACACCTTGAACCGGCTTGATATCTGGATGGACCTCGCACTTAACAACGGGATCAGCAACGACCCGCTGCCGTTCAGCGTCTTCCTTTCCATAATCGCCTGGATCGTTGCCTACGCCGCGGGCTGGAGCCTGTTCAAGTGGCAGTCACCGTGGGCGCCATCTTTCATCCTTGGCATGACCGTCATCACCAACCTGAGCTACAGGTTTGGCGAGTTCGAGTTCACCTTTTACCTGTTCGCCGTGCTGGCGATCGCGATGTTCGCCCACCTGACTCTTGTCAACACTCGTCGCCGGTGGGATAGCGATGGGATCCAGTACTCCCACGGCATCAGCCTGGACAGCATCGCCGCGCCGATGGTGATCGGCGTGCTCGTCGTGTTGGTTGCCGGACTTGCGCCGCTGTACGAGTTCAGGCCTGAAGTGCTGGATCGCGCCTGGGGGGCGATGAAGGACCCGTTCCGTGACAGGCTGGAGGACCACGCTTTGCGGTTGTTCCCAAATGTCGGCGGCGTTGGATCGGGCCAGTTGGGGGCCTTTGACCGTATCCTCGCATTCAAGGGCCGGATCCGGTTCAACGACGAGCCCCTCTTTTTCCTTGAGTCGCGTTACGAGACGCTCAATCCGGCGCGTACCTACTCCGTTTACACATCACAGGGCTGGCATGCCGGGCCGGTCGTCGATGTCAGGCGCGATCCAGCCGGGTCATTGCCTCTTGAAGGAACACTGCTCGAGAGGATCGTCATCGAGCAGCGCATCATTTCGGAAGAGGCTGAACTCGGGTTCGCCATTCCCGGCGACTATACGCTCAGCGTCGATCGTCCGTATATTTCTGAAGAGTTGCCGCCACTCGAGGTCCAGCTGAACATGGTCCAGGGAGCGCTCGACCCGAATCTTCCCGCGGACGTTCGTCTCTACGCCGACAGTCTCCGGGAGGTCTATCTCGACCCGAATTTCCAGGTGACTGACCCGGTCGAGGACGTGATCGAAGACCTTCTGCCCCCTGACCTCGAGATTATCGATTTTGAGGACAAGGACGAGGCCCTGAAATGGGTCCGCGTGGGTCGTATCACCGAGCCGGTTTTTGACCAGGTTGCGGTCCGGTTTGAAGAACGCGCGCAGCCCGATGAGCCGGTCCTCATAAGGCGGTTGGTATCGCAGGCCACCGATGCGCAGCTCAATGTCGCAGGAACTGATTACCCGCTCTGGGTCACGGACCGTTACCTCCAGTTGCCTGACACACTTCCGGCGGATGTCGCCGGGTTAGCCGCAGAACTGGTGTCGGCGGCCGGCGCTGACACCCCGTACGAAAAGGTGAACGCCATCGTGGAGTATCTCCGTGGCTTCGGGTACAGCCAGGAGATCGAAGGCCCCGGACCTGAGCGGGACGGCGTGGCTTACTTCCTGTTTGATACCGCCCTGGAACCGTGTCCCGGGGGCGATGGCGGTGGCCTGGTCTGTGACGATCTGGCTCCCAAGGGCTACTCCCAGTATTTCGGATCAGCCCTGGCTGTGCTGCTGCGTTCTCAGGGCGTGCCGGCGCGCATGGTGTCTGGATTCAAGTCAGGCACGTTTGACGAGGCGCGCGCCGGATTCCTGATCCGGGACGTCGATAGCCACGGCTGGGCTCAAGCTTACTTCCCCGGCTACGGTTGGATTGACATGGAGTCCACACCCGGCGAGCCGCAACTTGTGCGCGGCGCGCTTCCAACATTAGGGGTGCCTGCTTCGGGTGGTGCATCCACATTCGCCGCCGGGCGGGACGACTTTTCGGAAGTCGGCCGGCTACTGGAAGGGACCGGCGACGGCCCTGACCTTGATGAGCTTCTCAGCCTGTTGGACCGGGACTCGGGAACCCCGGTCTGGCCGTTTATCGTTGGCCTCGGCGTTATCCTGGCGCTGTCCGGGAGCGTGCTCGCGTGGCGCTGGCGTTTCTGGGCGATGTCCCCTACCGGCCGCGCTTACGCAAGCATGTCCCGGTTAGGCTGGCTTGCCGGGGCGGGCAGGCGCAGGCCGGAGACGCCGATGGAGTACGCACTCCGGCTTGGTGAATCTGCTCGT
>JADFRU010000120.1:0-5604 GCA_022561115.1 Chloroflexota bacterium
CGGATTCTCCCGGGCGCGTGGTCCTGTGGTTTTCAGAAGCCATCGAGCCTGACCTCACAGACATCAAGATCCTCAACACCCGGGGGGACCGCGTAGACAACGACGATGTGAGTACCCGGGGCGATCCGGTTGAGGCGGTCTTCGTAACTCTGCCGACGCTTGAAGATGGCACGTACACAGTGTCATGGACCAACGTTTCGACCGTGGACGGACACCGGGTTCGGGGCTCGTTCCTGTTCTCTATCGGAGAACCGATCTCGGGCGACCTTGAACTGCCGTCCCAGCCTGCCATTCCCAACTCACAGGAGCCGTACCTCCGATGGCTTGTCCTCCTCGGGAGCCTGTCGGTTGCGGGCGGGTTGCTGCTGGAGGTGGCGGTGTGGCGGCCCGCGGCCCGTGAAACCGGCGCCGTGGCATTGACCGGCAGGCTTTCTCGCCGGACCCGGCGGTTGTACCTCGGCGGCATGCTGTTGCTGGGCGTCGCCTCCGTCAGCCAGTTGCTGTCACAGGCCGGCTCGACCTTCGATATCTCCTGGATCGACGCTGTTGGCGGCCCGGTTCGCGATACGCTCGGCACAGACTGGGGGCGTGCATGGCTGTGGCGCTCCGGGCTGTTCATGGTCCTGTCCGTGTCGCTTCTGCTCCGCTATCAGCGCAGCGCCCGCAAAGGAGATTTCGCGGATCACGGGCAGGGCGACGGCGTTGTGGACTACCTGGCTTTTGGCGCCCTCGCCTCAGCCTTCCTGCTGCTCATCCCGATCATGCTGGTCAGTCACGCTGGCGCCACTCCGGATTTGGCGTTCCCGGCGCAGGTGTCGGACCTTCTCCACCTGGCCGGCGCCGCGGCATGGGCCGGTGGGTTGATCCACCTGGCCGTGGCGGTGCTGCCGGGCCTGCGCGGGGTTGACCCGGAAGACCGGAGGGCGTTCCTGGCGGAAGCGATGCCGCGGTTCTCCGTGGTGGCGATCCTGGGCGCTGTGGCCCTGGCCGCATCAGGAGGGTTCAGCGCCTGGGCACAGGTGACCACCATCCCGTCCCTCGCCGTCCCGTACGGCATCACGCTTGTCCTAAAAACGGCCTTAATCGTTCCGCTCCTCGTCCTGGCTATCGTCAACCATCGCTGGATACGCCGGCGGCTTGCCGGGGAGGATCGCGCTGGTGTTTGGCTTACCCGAACCGTGGCGGGGGAGGCGTTGATAGTGGTGTTTGTACTGCTGCTCGCCGGGGTGATGACCAGCATGGAACCGGCACGCCAGGTCGCGTCACGGGAGGGCAGGGGATTGCCGGACGGCTTTTTGGACGGCACGATCTCGGAAAACGTCCTCGTCACCGTCTCCGTGGAACCCGCAAAGACCGGGCGAAATGACGTAAAGGTTTCCCTTGCTGACCGTCGCGGCGCTCCGATAACCGACGCGACCGACGTGCGTGTCCGGCTCAGTTTCCTGGAAGAGGATCTGGGCGAGCTGCCCGTGCCGCTCGAAAATACGGGGGGAGGTGTCTGGGTACTTGAAGACGCGGTGATCGCCCTGGTCGGCGTCTGGCAGATCGAGGCGGATGTGACTCGACTGGGTGGATTTGACGCCCGCGCCGCGTTCAGGTTCGAAGTGATCGCAGGCGCCGGCTCGGACAGCAACGCCATAAGACCGCGCCCGGACACCGGCCTGGCGCTGCTTGGAGCGGAGATCGCCATCGTAGGCGTTGTACTGCTCGCTGTCGGCGTTCCACTTGGTGGCTGGTATGTGCGGCGTGGGGCGGCGTACATGGCCCCGGGAACGGCGGCAGGAGTTGTCGGGGCCGGGCTTATCGTCTGGGTGATGTTCCTGGCGCCCGTCAGTGTTGAGCGACAGACGAACCCGTTTGTGCCTACGGATGAGTCGATCGCCGCCGGCCGGGTGGCGTACGAGTCAGTGTGCAGCAGTTGCCACGGTGACTCTGGAATCGGGGACGGGCCGTCCGCCGGCTCACTCTATCCCCCACCCGCGAACCTGCCCGTTCACGTCCCGCTGCACACCCAGGGCGAGTTGTTCCAGATCATTCGAGATGGTGTGATCGGAACAGCTATGGACGCGCTTTCCGGGGAGTTGACCGACGACGAGATATGGCACCTCATCAACTACGTGCGAACCCTTGATGACCTCGGCTTACGTTGAGGGTCCGGCAGGAAGTTTGCCAGCAGTCGATGATCGGTCGCTTGGCTTCGGGCGGTCGCTGACCATCAGGGGAAGGCCGGCGTTGCGCAAACGTTCGTTGGCCGTCGCCGCTTACTGTTCTTGGGGATGCGGAGGCTGACCACCGTACGTGGCGCGCCAGCCCGGCGAAGGGTTGAGCGTAACCGCGCGTAACCAGGGCCGGACGCCACGTAAAGCGAGAGGGCCACGCCATTACGGCGTGGCCCTCTCAGCACTTGCTCTTGTTTACGCTGGCGAACTTTCGCCCGCAGCGTTAAAGCGAGTTTCGGAGCCTCGGGTCGAACTTGTCCCGGAACCAGTCGCCAATGAAGTTCAGCGACATCACCAGCATGAAGATCATCACTCCCGGGAAGAAGGATATCCACCACGCTGATGCCAGGTAGTCCCGGCCTTCTGCCACCATCGCTCCCCATGTTGGGGTGGGCGGTGGGACGCCGGCGCCGAGGAAGCTCAGGATCGCCTCCGCGAGGATCAACTGACCCACCCGGAGCGTTGCGATCACGATCACGGTGTTGATTACGTTCGGGACGATGTGTTTCCACATGATCCAGATGTCCGAAGCGCCGGTTGCCCGGGCTGCGGCCACGTAGTCACGCTCCTTCAGGCTCAGGACCTCCGCGCGCACATTTCTAACGAACGGTGGCCACGCCAGGATCGCCAGGAGCACCAGCATGATGGTGATACTTTGCCCGAACACGATCACGGCGACGAGCGCTAATAAGATGAACGGTATTGAGAAATACACGTCCAGCGCTCTCATTAACACCTCATCTAATATGCCGCCGAAATATCCCGCGGCAAGCCCGTAGAACGTGCCGAACACCATGCCCACGCTTGCAGCGATCGTAAGGATGATCAGTGAGATCTGCGCTCCCTTCATCATCCGGGTCAGGATGTCACGGCCGAACTGGTCAGCCCCGAGCCAGAAGTGCGGCCGGTCTGGTATCGGATCGCCGTTCCTTATGGCTCGTTCGACGGCGCGATCGTGGTCACGCAGGTTCCCGTCGGAATTGATCGGCGCATTCCGGTCGGCCAGAGACGGCTTTTCCGGATTGAATCCGGTGACGCCGCCGTACAGAGGGGTGTCCGCCAGCAGAGCCATCACCAGCAGGATCAGAAGCAGTAAGACCGGGAGAACCGGCCAATCCTTGAAGAACTGCCACCAACGCTGGGCGCGATTCCTGCGCCGGGAACGGCCTACGACTGCAACGGCCTGCGAGTCGCCTCTTGCTACTTGTGTTGCCATTGAATGTTGATCCCCTTACCCGATCCGTATCCGTGGGTCGATGAGCGCGTACGTGAGGTCCGTGACCAGGTTAATAACCACGTACATCATCGCGAACACCAACACCACACCGGTCATGACCGGGAAGTCGTTTTCATTCGTCGACGTTACGGCAAGTCTGCCCAACCCTGGCCAGGTAAACACCGTCTCCACGACGACCGTCCCCGTGATGAAGCCGACCAGGATCAGGGCCGACAGCGTCAACGGCGGTATCAAGGCGTTCTTGAACGCGTGTTTCCAGATCACCATCTGGGTTCCGACGCCCTTGGCCCGGGCAAGTTTTACGTACTCGGAGTCAAGAATCTCCAGCATCGCTGATCGGGTTAACCGCATATAACCGGCAGAAGCGGCAAGACCCAGCGTCCCCGCTGGCATTATGAAGTTCTTGAGTCCTCCGAAGCCCTCCCCTTTTGTGCCAGCCGGTAACCAGTCCAACTTAACGGAGAACAGGAGGATGGCCATGATGCCGATCCAGAACGGCGGCGCCGCCTGGCCGAGCAGTGCGAAACTACGACCAAGGTAATCCCATACGGAACCGCGTTTAACCGCGGATAAGACGCCTAACGGAATACCGATGACAGTTGCCAGGACCCAGGCCACAGCGCCAAGTTGGAAAGTGTTTGGGATTTTCTGGCGGATAAGCTGGCTGACCTCAACGCGGCCAAGCAATGACTCGCCAAGATCACCGGTAACTACCTTGCCCAGCCACTTGAAATACTGGACGATGAGCGGTTTATCCAGTCCGAGCAAAACCCCCAGATCCTCCCACGCCTGGTCAGAGAGGCCGTAGCCCCCCTCCTGCGCGTAAAGAAGTCGAGGATCCCCGACGACCCGCGAAAGCGAGAATACGATGATCGTGGCGCCGATCAGCGTGAACACGCTGAAAATCAGGCGCCTGATTAAAAATCGATACATACACTTCTCCCTTGCCGTGGGCCAAACGTTGATGCTCCTGCCGGTGTTGCGCCGCAGGATACCGGTTTGGGTGCCAAACGTGAAGCCCGTATGAAGGTGATCTACGTTATGAACTGGTAAGCAGATGTCCCAGCAGTACAGTAGCGCCGGCGGAAGCCCTCGTGGGGCGACTCGGTGAGCGCCTGATCCGGTCGGACTGATTCGCCATCATGATCGGGATCCGGGCGTTACCCCCCGGATTAAATAACTGTGGATTGAGGGGTCTGTACGCGTTGAGGGGGCGTCCTTCGTGAGAAGGACGCCCCCTCGTTTTTCGACTTAACTCAAGTCGACGGATTCCTTTCTTACTTCAGGACCAGGGTCTCCATGTTTACGAACTGATTGAGGTTGCCGTTTGCGTTCGGGAGCTTTTCGTACTCCGCGACCAGGTCCGGGTTCTGGAGCGTTCCCACGGGCTCATGCACAATACCGATGCAAAGTGCCTGTTCGATGCCCTTCTCGGCGAACGCCTCGTTCAATCCAGACCTTACGGCAGGGTCGGTCTCAAGAGCGACGGTTGCGTAGTTTTCAGCCGCCCACCCAATTTCCATGCCGACGCCGTATCCGCCGTCAGACCATGAGCTCATGACAAAGCCACGGGCCCAGTCGTAAGGCATGGAGGTGTTTGCGTCGTCACCACAACCCACGAACGGCTCGGAAGTCGTTCGTGCAACGAGACCCGGCCGGTAGGTCGAGTACACGGAGTTGTTGAGGGTGACGTTAACGCCAAGCTCGGCAGCCCAGAGGCCTCCGATGGCGGTCAGGAGCTCGGCGGTCAGTCCGGGAGGACCGGTCCAGACGTTTTTCATGTCAAACCCGTCGGGGAATCCACCGTCAGAGATGAACTCCTTGGCGAGGTCGTAGTCCAGCGGGTACTCCCAGCCACCTGCTCCACCTTCACCACCGCGAGACGGGTCCACGTATGCGGACGCGTGACTCAGGGTGATGGGGTGGGAGTTCGAGGGCTGGTAGGCGAAGTACATCGGGCCGTCGCCGAAGCCGTCGAGAATCGAACTTACGAGGGCTTCACGGTCGATGGCGTGCGCCAGTCCGATGCGAACGAGGCGAGCCTTCTCGTAGTCGTCCGCGTCTGCACCTGTACCGTCCGGACCGGTGTTGGAGACCCACGCCTTGTCGGAGGTTTCTCGCTCCAGGACCTTCTGGTCGTAGTAGCGG
>JADFRU010000121.1:0-5600 GCA_022561115.1 Chloroflexota bacterium
AGTAGCGGGAGTAATGGGAGTTCCGGGAGGGCGGGGAGTTCCGGGAGGGCCGGGAGTACTGGGAGTTCCGGCAACACGGGGGGGGACGACACGGGCGCATCCCCCGGTACGGTCATCGCGTCCGGTGACGATGGCTTTACGGTGGCGACAGGTGACGGCGCTGTGCTGGTACGGCGTGTGCAGCGTCCGGGCGCAAAAAAAGAACCGGCCGCAGAATTCGCATCTGCGGCCGGTCTTAAGATCGGAGATCGCCTCGGGTGAAACCTTCGGTTCCCCTCGAACCGCCAGGTGTTCCAGGGCTGACGGGGGTGTGATTGCCGGGACGGGGTGATGACCCGGCAAAACCGTCTGCTTCCGGAGACTTCCGTTCGACTTCCCGGCCCCCGGGTAGCGGGCGCCGGGATGGGTGGGTGGATGAATGTCGAGCGGAGCGTCCTGTAATTTCTGGTTTAACTCTCCTGGTGAATGCGTCCGATCTGGCCGGCCAGCCAGGCGGGTGGGGTGCCCGGGGCCGTTGAACCTGATGTTCATGCCCGGGCCAACCGCAGGTCAGGTCACAGCGGCTCAGGACCGCCGGGCCGCCGAGGTCGCAGATGAGCCAGAAGGCCAACCGGATTGCCGGTCCCGATTCGTCGCGCGGCGGCGCCGGTCAGTCAAGCGACCGGGTACTTATTCAGCGTCGGTAAAGCCGATCAGGCTCACGGACGGGTCGTAAGCGGGCCGGACAGGCGAGTTCTCAGGGGTCACTGCGAACGTTATCGCGCTCAGCACCATTATCAGAAGGGTCGCTATGATCGCGACGTAGGTCGCGATACTGAGCGGCGGACGTGCCGTCTGCTCGTAATCCAGGGCTTTCTCGCGCATCTCGCGTCTCTCTCCCGATTCGGTTTTTTTGACCGGTGCGGCATTCCTGGCCGGTACGGCTATTCCGCCCCACCGGCGCCGAACGGCACCCCGGCAGTTACGCCGGTCCCAACGACTCACTACATGGTCGCTACCGGGACCCCGGATGGCGAGGGCGATGCCACGACAACGCCATTGTTGGAATCTCGGGCCGGCCTGTGGGGGCGCACGCACCCCCGGGGCGTCGGATAACCGGCATCCTCACGGGACCCTCACGTTGGCACGGCAGCCGTTCACACTCGTTTCACATCGTGTCGGCGAGTATGAACACGCTGTCGACCGGTCGCTGTGCCGCGCCGGACGGCGTGAAGTCAGTACGACGCGGAGGTCGGATTGGATAAACAGTACCGGCGGATACTGGTTCCGCTAGATGGCTCTGAGGTGGCGAAGTCCGCCGTCCCTGTCGCGGCGGGAATGGGCCGCCTTTTCGACTCCGAGCTAACGCTGATCACGGTATTACCCGAGTCAACCCGGCTGTCAGAGCGGGTCCCCGTGGGAACAGAGGCTGCTGCCAACGGTGCAGCGCAGAGCCCGGGAAACGCCGGATCGGACGCCGTGTCTTACCTTGAGGATGTAGCCGGGCGACTCAGGCATTCCGGGGTCCAGGCGAATACAGCGGCCGTTTTCAACACCGATCCGGCGACCGAGATAGTCCTGACGGCGCGGGACCGGCAATTTGATCTGATAATCATGGCATCGCGCGGCCGGTCCGGGTTCGTCCGCGGCCTGCTTGGGTCTGTCACGGATCGCGTGATCCATTCTTCACCGATACCCGTGATGGTGGTCCCGGCGGGCGGCGACCCCGGGACCGACCGGTGGACGTTCAGTTCGGTGATCGTCCCGCTTGACGGTTCGGATCTCGCCGAAACGGCGTTACCTCACGTTGAATGTATCTCACATGCAGCGAACGCCCCGATCACGCTAATCCGTGCAGCACCGTTCCCAACGATGTTCGGCGGAGATCCGTACGGCGGCCTGCCGACCGGGGTGCTTGCGATCGCCGAAGATGATGAAAAGCGGGCGAAACATTACCTGGTCGAGATCGCCACGAGGCTGCGCGCCCGCGGGCGCACCGTTGAAACGCACGTCGGCAGCGGTCATCCACGTTCCGAGATCACGCAGATCGCGCAGGACATGACCGATGCGATAGTGGTCATGACGACGCGCGGCACTTCTGGACTGACGCGATGGGTGGTTGGCAGCGTCGCCGATAGCGTAATCCGATCTTCCGGGGTCCCCGTGCTGGTGGTTCCGCCAAGTATGAATCGTTGAACCCGGCGACCGGAGCCGGGATCGTTGTCGGCCCTGGCATGGTCCCCGGCCGCTGTGCGTCAAGCGCGTAATATAAATGTGCTCGCCGCCTCTGTTCCGGCTGGCCGGGCGGTTGGAGAAGCTGCCTTCCTTCGCCTACTATGAACGCCTGCCGCTATCGAACTTCGGCAATGCCGACCCGGTATCGAAAAACCCGTATGCCGGTATGAGAGTGGCCGCCCCGGGCACGGCGATACGCTTATTCAGCGCCGGGGCTGGCGGCATGATCCCGGCCGTCACCCAGCCGGGGTGCAAAAGCGATGTAGAAGGCCAGATCCCCCGTAAGCCGGTTGATCTTTATGAACGATGATGCCGAACGGACGCGTGAGACCGAACTGGACTCTGAGGTCCGGCACGCGGCCGTGCTGGAAACGATGATCGACGCCGTTCTCACGATCAATGAGCGCGGTATCGTGCTATCCGGAAACCCGGCCGTAAAACACATCTTTGGGTACGACCCGAAAGAGGTGATCGGTCAGAACATCTCGATGCTGATGCCGTCCGCATTCAGTTCCGATCACGATCAGCACATCCAGCACTACCTTGAAACCGGACAGGCTTCCATCATAGGCATCGGCCGGGAGACTACCGGGCTACGGGCTGACGGCACGGAGTTTCCGATCGACCTGGCCGTTTCTGAGACGCGTGTCACATCCGGCCGCCTGTTTACCGGAATCGTCCGTGACATCAGTGAGCGAAAGCGCGCCGAGGCGCAGATCCAGACGCTCAACATGGAACTGGAATCCCGGGTAGAGGAGCGAACGCGGCAACTGGAACTGGCCAACATATCTCTTTCCCGCGAGGCGTCTGACCGCACCGCCCTGGCGGAGATGACGCGGATCCTGACCTCCTCGCCCCGGGTGGGCGACGTGTTCGAGGGCTTCGCCGAACAGGTCGGGCATCTCGTGCCGTTCGACCGGATCTCTATATGCGACCTGGACGCCGGGGCAACGATGTTGACCGAGAGGTACGCCGCGGAACGGCCTGGAGTCGATCCGGAACGGGCAGGTAAGTATCTGATCGCAGGGACCGCCGCAGAGCGGATGGTGCGTCACCGGTCAGGTGTAATCCTCACCGACGCGACCGTCGACGAGGTGGTCAGATCATTTCCTTGCCAGGCGCCGCTTTTCCCGAACAGGCACTCGGACGGCCACACGTCCACGGCATCAGCGCTCGCAGCGCCGATCATCGCCGCTGACCGCGTTATCGGCACCCTCAACCTGGCCTCGCTGCGCCCCCGGGCGTATGACGACCGAAGCCTTGCCATGCTCGAAATGATTGGCCGGCAGATCGGCGCGCCGTTGGAGAACTCTCGCCTTTACGAGGATGAGGCTTCTCTGCGAGACGCCGCAGAGACGGCGCGCGCCCGTCTTGAGAGCATCCTGCAGGCGTCCGCCGCCGGCGTGCTGATCGTTGACGCCATGGACGGACGCGTGATCCTCGCGACGGAAGAGGCGGAGCGTATTTCCGGCAACTCGATCGCTCCCGGGACGCTCCCAGACGAGTACAGGAAATCGGTCATCTATCGCCGGCCGAACGGTGTGCAGTTTGAAATGGAGGAGCTGCCACTGCAACGCGCCATTGCGACCGGGAAAGTTGTGCGGGAGGTAGAGGTTGTCTTCGACCGGCCGGACGGGTCCCAGGTTCCGACACTCGTGAGCGCCGCCCCCGTGCTCTCCTCCGACGGGCGCGTTACCGCGGGCATCGCCGTGTTCCAGGACATCACCGCGCTGAAACGCCTTGATGATGTGAAGGCGGATTTCCTGTCGATGATTACGCACGATCTCCGGGGTCCGGTGACGGCGATAAAGGGCCTCGTCGCTTCGGCCATGATGAACATCCGGGAGGATAGCGAGGACAGCGATTTTTTGATGGAGGAGTTGTTGGCGGTTGACGACGAGGCCGACCGCCTCTCCGAGCTCGTCTCGAACCTCCTCGACATGTCACGCATCGAGGCCGGTTCGGTTCCGATTGAGCCGGAAGAGACCCACATCGCAGACCTTGCGGACGACGCGGCGAGAAGGGCAAAACGTTCCCGGCTTGGCGAGGGACGTGAAATAGCGGTGGACGCGCCCCTTGATCTGCCGCTCATGTACGTGGACCCGGTGCAGGTAGGGCGTGTGCTGGATAACCTGATATCGAACGCCCTGAAATATTCCGATGGCCCGATCACGGTCCACGCGCTTTACGATACGGAGACCGACACCCTGGAAACCGCCGTCAGAGACTCCGGTATCGGGGTGGCGCGGAACGTTCAGAACGATATCTTTGAGAAGTTTTTCCGGGTGACCGACGCCGGTCGGCAATCCGGTATGGGCGCGGGCCTGGGGCTGGCGATCTGTAAAGCCATTGTGCAGGCGCACGGCGGCGAGATAGGCGTGGAGAGCGAGCCGGGTGATGGGTCCTGCTTCTGGTTCACGCTTCCCGTTCAGCCCAGAACCTGACCGCTAGTGGTTAGACTTACCGGGCGCAACCAGACAGGCAGGGTTCACTGAATATGAACATAGATGCGACGCAACGCCGCAAGACGAAACCGTCCATTCTGGTCGTCGATGACGATCCCAAGCTCCGTCGTCTCGTCGAGCGCCAGCTCACCGCTGAGGGGTTTGACGTCGTCCTGGCATCGAACGGGGAGGAAGCGCTCTACCAGGCTTCCCTGAGCCGCCCCAGCCTGATCGTCCTGGATATATCGATGCCGGTGATGGACGGGTTTGAGGCCCTTGAACGGCTTCGTGAATTTTTCACCGACCCGGTAATCATCCTTTCCGCGACCGACCAGGAACGGGAAAAGGTCCGCGCCCTTGACCTGGGCGCGGACGATTACATGACCAAGCCTTTCGGCGGCGCAGAGCTTTCAGCACGCATACGCGCAGCGCTACGACGTGCAGACCGCTTGTCCGGCAACGGTTCGCGACAGGACCCTGTCGTGACGACCGGGTATGTCGAGATCGACCTCGGCGCGCGTATCGTCAAACGCCGTGGCGAAGAGGTGCGGCTGACTCGCACCGAGTACGACCTGCTGCGAACGCTTGCGACCAACGCAGGCAAGGTGCTCACCCACCGCGAGTTGTTGCAGGCCGTGTGGGGGCCGGAGTACGGCGACGAGACGGAGTATTTGCGGACCTTCGTGAAGCAGCTTCGCCGGAAGCTGGAAGAGGACCCGTCCCGGCCGCGCTACATCATCACGGAGCCGGGCATCGGCTACCGGCTGGTGCAGGTGACGACCTAGAAACGCGCGCCGGGGCGAACGCCGGACGGCTCGCGGATAGAAGTGGCAGCGTACGGAACTTCTCCCTCACGCTTCAGCGGGCACAGCACCGGCTCCTGTTGTGCCCCGGGAGAGCGTGATTCCGGGCGCTAAATCGGACGGGGTCAGCGCCTGACGT
>JADFRU010000122.1:0-5600 GCA_022561115.1 Chloroflexota bacterium
CGCTTATCGGTTCACTCGCCGCCGGTCTGCTTTATCATCACGCACTGTTGGAACGCAACTGACCGCCGCGGAGACAAATACCATCGGATACGTGACCACGAATACAGGGGTATCCGTTATCACGCCACAGAGCGAATTGAAGATGCGCATGATTTTGTGAGAGTCTTTATGCTCTGAATGTGCAGATAGTTGCATTCATGCAAAAATCTGTATCTGTGCGTTGCATATGACCTCCAAGGACCACGAGTACTTAACTGCATGGCGTACACCACGTTCATCGCACAAATCGATCGTTGTATTTGAAATCCCTGAACTGTGTTTCGCAATTCGGGGATTGGCATTTCACATGCAAGGAAGTGTAAGTCACGATCCGCTCAGTGCGGCTGATTCTGGAGGTCAAGATGTCGAGCATGACGCCATATGATGTTGACAAGTCCATGAAAATCACTATTTTGTGTACAGGTCGTGAAGACATTTTCTCCAGAGGGTACCAACCGGAATTGTCCAGTCCGGTTTCAGTGAAAGGCCAGTGCTTATTACGATGTGACAAGATTATTGTGCCGAAGGACATTCCGCGTAGCAGCAAGAGGATGTCCGGCTGGCGGAGCGACTGGCGTCCGCGCTGGGCGTCCGGTTGGAAGACGTCCCCGCCACTCGGCCGGGTGTCTCACCGGCGACGTAGCCGACCGCGCTAACCCGGCCTGGTTTTATTCAGGCCAGGACCGCGATTCGATGTAGCGGTGTGCTGCTATCGCCGCCGTCGCGCCATCGCCCGCTGACGTGACCAGTTGCCGGGCAGACCCGGCCCGTATGTCGCCGACCGCATAAAGGCCGGGTGCAGTAGTGGACATCGACAGGTCGGTCTCGACGTGTCCGCCGCCGTCGAGAGCGACGATTTCCGACAGGTACGACGAGCGCGGGTCGGTACCGACAAAGATGAAGACGCCGCTCACTTCAAGCGTCGACTCCTCTCCCGAACCGGCGTCCTTCACGCGAACGCCTGTCACACCAGAATCACCGCCCAGCACCGCGGTCACCGTGACCCCGTAACGGACCTCGATCTTGTCGTTATCGCGCACACGTTCCGCGAGAAGCGACTGGCCGGAAAAACTGTCGCCCCGGACCAGCAAAATGACCCGGCTGGCGAACCCGGCCATCGTCAACGCCTCGTCCAGCGCGCTGTCGCCGCCGCCGACGACCGCAACGGTTTCGTTGAGGAAAAATGCGCCGTCGCAGGTCGCGCAGTTAGATACGCCGCGGCCCCGGAACTGTTCCTCGCCATCAACGCCGAGGCTGGCAAAGTCAGACCCGGTGGCGGCGATCACAGCCCTGGCGCGGAACCGGCCTTCGGGCGTTGAAAGCGTCAGGTATGGTTCGTCCGACTCGATCTCCTCGACCTCGGTGAACATGCGCACCTCGGCACCGGCCTCAGATGCCTGGCGCTCGATCAGCGGTGCGAGGTCAGCGCCCAGTAAACCGTCCGGGAACCCGGGGAAGTTCTCAATCTTTTCGGCGTTTATCACCTGCCCGCCGGGCATCATCCCCTCAAGCACCACCGTCTTGAGCCCGAGGCGCGCACCGTACATGGCGGCCGTGAGGCCCCCCGCGCCAGCGCCGATCACCACAAGATCGACCGGCTCAAAAGCATTCCCGTCGTTCACCGCAAGCCCCTTATGCTGGAATCCAGATTGCTGCGGACGCATCACCGTACGCGGCGCAACGACCTTCAATGTATTCAATGCCGACCCACGCGCATACCAGAGCGTCGATCGAATCTTCGTACCGTTTCAAGAACGCTAGGGTAGGCACGTCCGATTGCGCAGGAAGTACGAGAGCAATGTTGTCGATACGTCCTGATAAAGCATTCAAAATCCGTCGGTACACAATCAACAAGTTTCCGATCCTAGTGCGGATATCGAGACCCGGCCAATACTTGGTCGATTTACCTTGTTTGTACGGGAGACGGTACTTCTCGTTCAATAGTCGAAGTAGCGCAGGATGTGGATAGACTTCAATCAGGCGATTGATTGTTCCCCCATTGGAGCCCGTTGCAGAAATCGAATACCCGAGATCCGCGAACGTTCCTGACAGCTCCTCACCAATCCGCCCGGGTCGCTGAGGATTTGGCGTGTGGGTACCACATCCATATTCCCCAAACGCCCGAGAAACCGCATTATCGGCCTCCCGTCTTTGAGTTATCTGGACGGTTGAGACCGGCATATCGACTGTTACGACATCGATGGACTCGCCCGCAAGGTCTTCGGCCGCCGAGAGAATGGATACTGGAGGTGGTCTTACTCCTGGGAATAAACGTGCACTCCAATCAATAGCGATGCCTTGATTGAGGCTCAAGAATGAGGTGTAACTCGGTGCGATAGCACAGCATTGCCAGCGTTGTGAATTGCGTTTCACGACAACCGCAACACCACTCGGTTCTTTTACGGTCCACGCTGCGTCAATTCCCAAAATAGCCGTCATGGGGCTGCCTCAACACTCGGGGTGATGCCTGCGATTTCACGATCGACGTCCGGTCAGAAATTAAATCATGCCCTGGTCACGGACCTGCTTCAGGGACTTTTCAAAAGCCTCCAGCGTTGTGGCGATATCGTCATCGCTGTGGACCGCCATCATCAGGAACCTGCGGCCGTTGTCGACACCGTTGTTGAACATCGCCATCTTGAACTCGTGGTCGGCGTTGGCGCTCATCGGTGTTCCTGTTGGCGTGCCCTGGATAATCCCCCATTCGTCCACCTCGGCGTCGATTCCGATGCGCGTGTGAATCATCGACCCGATCCCGTAAGCGTGGCCGGAAATCTCGATCCGGCCGAAAACCTCGTTTAACCCGGCCTTCAACTTCTGTCCTGCGGCGTCCGCCTTCTCGTTCACGTCGCTGTTCGCCACCAGCTCAAGCGCGGCGATCCCGGCGACCGCCGACAGCGGATTACCGTTGAACGTGCCCTGGTGCAGCATCTGGCCGCGTTCGATCGTGTTCAGGATGTCTGCCTTGCCAACCACCGCGCCGCCCGGCAGCCCGCCTCCAAGGATCTTGGCCAGTGTGCAGAGGTCCGGCGTGACGCCGAACAACTCCTGTGCGCCGCCCCGGGATGCCCGGAACCCGGTTACGACCTCGTCCAGGATGAAGACGACATCGTGCCTCGTTGTCACATCCCGGATCTCCTGCAGGAAGTCGGGATGTATAGGCGTGCCGCCCATGTGTGCGCCGGTGGCCTCGATAATGACCGCTGCGACATCGTTCCCTTTGATCGCCGCCTCGACGGCCCCGATATCCCCGGGTTTCAGCACGATCATCGTGTCCAGAACCTCGACCGGGATACCGTCCATCCCGGTCGTGCCGCCGGCGTTGGCGTAGTCCGACCAACCGTGGAAATGATCGAAGAACTTGATGACCTTCGTCCGGCCGTTGTAGGCCCGCGCCATGCGAATCGCCATCATCACGGCCTCGGTGCCGGACGATGTAAACCGGACCTTCTCTGCGCACGGTATGAGTTGCTTGACAAGGTCAGCCCAGCGGATCTCCAGGTCTGACGATGCGCTCAGATGCGTGCCGAGCGCCATCCTGTCCTGGACCGCCTTTACGATCGCCGGATGGGCCTGGCCCAGGATCATTGAGCCGTGGCCCGTGTTGTACTCGACGTACTCGTTGCCGTCCACGTCCCATTTACGACTGCCCGCGCCGTGCGACATGTGGATGGGGAACGGTGACATGTTGCGGGCTTCGTGCGTGACGCCCTTCGGGAAGTTCAGTTTCGCCCGCTCGTAAAGTTCTTCCGACTTCGGGTGAAGCTCGTAGTAGCGGTCTTCGATCGCTGTGCGGGCCATGTCGTGAGCCTCCGTTGTTGAGTTGTGGAGTTCCGAAGTCGATTCGCCGGGTTCGTCCGGGTGACTTCCGGGCCGGTGAAGCGCGATTCCCGTAGAGCCTTGAAATTCAGGTTGGCTGCTATTCTATGCGCTCGATTTCCCGGTTCGCTGCGCCTCATGCGCAGCCTTTGAACGGCCGTTACGGCCAGGCGGTATCCGTGCCAGAGAGCTTCATCACGCACCTTGAGTGCAGCTACTGCGGCGAGACCTTTGAGTCAGGCAAGCCGATGCGCACCTGCACATCCTGCGAGAAGGTTTTATTCGCCCGTTATGACCTTGATAAGGCGGCCGGCGCAAAGGCTGAACTGCAGGGTCGAGACCCGAACATGTGGCGCTACCGCGAGGTGATGCCCGTGAAAGACGCGGCCAACATCATCACGCTGGGCGAGGGAATGACGCCGATCATCGACGCCGTTCGCCTTGCCGCGGAGGTCGGTTCACCGCGGCTCCTTCTCAAGGATGAGGGCGTCTGCCCCACCGGGTCCTTCAAGGCGCGCGGGCTATCGGCCGCCGTGTCGATGGCGAAAGAGCTGGGCCTCATGAAGCTCACCATGCCTTCTGCTGGCAACGCCGCAGGCGCTATGGCCGCTTACGCTGCTGCCGGAGGGCTTGAGGCCAACGTGTTCATGCCGAAGGACGCGCCCTATGCCAACCAGCTTGAATGTATAGCGTACGGGGCGACGCTGACCCTGGTTGACGGCTTCATAAACGACGCCGGCCGCATATCCGCGGAGGCCGCGGCGGAGCGCGGGCTGTTCGACATCTCGACCCTCAAAGAGCCGTACCGGGCCGAGGGCAAGAAGACGATGGGCTACGAAATCGCAGAGCAGCTCGGATGGAGCCTGCCGGACGTGATCGTGTACCCCACCGGCGGCGGAACGGGCATCGTCGGCATGTGGAAGGCGTTCGGTGAGATGGAGCGCATGGGCTGGATCGGCTCGGAACGTCCGCGCATGGTGATGGTCCAGGCCGAGGGCTGCGCGCCGCTCGTGAAAGCGTACGAAGCCGGTGAACGTCACGCCGAGCTGTTCCCGAACCCGCACACGCTGGCGGCAGGAATGCGGGTACCTGTGGCGATCGGAGATTACCTGGTGCTT
Organism: Chloroflexota bacterium; assembly: GCA_022561115.1. Lineage (GTDB taxonomy): Bacteria > Chloroflexota > Dehalococcoidia > Lucifugimonadales > Lucifugimonadaceae. The sequence continues at coordinate 4,977 of JADFRU010000122.1, forward strand.
GACGCCGTTCGTGAGAGCGGCGGCACCGCGCTGACGGTAACGGACGACGAGATGATCCAGGGTGTGAAGGACATGGCTTCATACGAGGGCGTTTTCGCGGCGCCGGAAGGTGGGGCGCTGGTCGCCGCGCTCAGGAAATTGATGAAGTCCGGAACGGTGAGCCGGGATGAACGCGTCCTGCTTCTCGTAACGGGGTCAGCAATGAAGTACCTGGATGTGCTTGGTCCCGCGTTTGAGAGTCCTGCGATGAGTATCGGCTCGTAGTACCCTAGCGCCGCAACGTCCCGGCGCCGCAACAAAGGAACGCCACTCGGACCCCGTCAGGACAGGCGTCCGAGGTCACGCGCTTGGGCCGCCTGAATAATTCAAGAGGAACTCACCTATGGTCGATATCGCGAGCCGGACACCGGTGATTGGCACGGCATACCCGAAGGTCGATGGGGTCGACAAGGTGACGGGCCGTGCCCGGTTCGGAGCGGACGTCCACCTCCCCGGCATGTTGCACGGAAAGCTACTCCGCAGCCCGTACGCGCACGCCCGAACTGTCAGTATCGACACGTCCGCCGCCGAGGCGTTGCCGGGCGGTGGCGCCGTGAGCACCGGAGACGATTTCCCGCTGCCTCC
>JADFRU010000123.1:0-5594 GCA_022561115.1 Chloroflexota bacterium
AACTTACTGCCAGCCGCAGGTCGCGAGCATCGGCCTGACCGAGGCGCAGGCGCGCGAGCAGGGGCAGAACGTCAAGGTCGGCAAGTTCATGTTCCGCGGGAACGGCAAGGCGATCGCGCTGAACGAGTACGAGGGCTTCGTTAAGATCGTGGCAGACGCCGAGTCCGGCGAGATCATCGGGGCGCACATGATCGGTCCAGACGTGACCGAGCTGCTCGCGGAGATCGGCGTGGTCAAGACGCTGGAGGGAACCCCGGACGAGATCGCATGGACCACGCACGCCCACCCGACTCTGTCGGAGGCGATGATGGAAGCGGCGCTGTCGGTGGAAGGCGAGGCGATCCACGGGGCCTAGCGGTTCTGGCGCGCTTGTGTCTTGAGGCCCCGGCAGGCCGACGGATGGTGGCCGGATGGGAGGCCGCAAATCCCCTCTCCCGGTGGGAGAGGGCCAGGGTGAGGGAGGTTTGAGCCGCACCGATAGGCATTACGATCCCCGACTCATTGATAGGACGAACAGGTTCGCGTGTCCAGTTGTCACACGTGTGACCTGGACGGCCAGATCCCTCCGCAATTCGTCTGATTACAGCGCAGCCTGCGGATCATGAAGGGGGTCGCCCGATGGCGTTTGGGAACGGTTTGTCCTCCCTCACCCTTCCCTGGGAGTGGCAGGGGAATGGCAGGCTCCCAGCCCGCGCCGGGGGGCGACCGGGGAAGGGGGCGATCAGCCACCAATGTTTCACCCGCCCGGCGACGACTGAGACGATTCCTTGGCGTCAGCGGCGCCCTCCAGAATCGCGTCCAGCGCTGTGCGATCAATCCCGCGCGCTATCGCCTCATCGGCGTCTTTTTTAGACGCGTCACTGTCACCGAGCGCGGCGTGAACGACCGCGCGGTTCGCGAACGCTTCGGCGTAATCCGGCCGTAACCGGATCGCCTCTGAGTAGTCCCGCACCGCGTGTGTGTCGCGTTCCAGCGCGTGGTACGAGTTGCCGCGGTCCACGTAAACGTCCGGGTAGCCGGGCAAGAGCCTGATCGCTGCGTCATAGTCCGCCACGGCTTCCAGGTGTTTGCCCTGCTCGGCGAATGCGGAGCCGCGGTGGTGATACATTCCCGCTATCGGCGCAGACAACCTGATCGCCTCACTGAACTCCCGTTCCGCGTGCGCCCATTTCTCCTGCTCGAACAGCGCCATTCCCCGTTTGTAGTGATCGATCGTTCGGTCGAGGTCCGGTCCTTGCGCCGCGTATCTCTTGTCAAAAAGTCGGCGGATTCGGTCAAACATACACACCAGCATAGGACAGCAAACATCAAGTGTTGACTGAGCTGAAAAGGCTTAACATGCCGTTAATCAAAATCGGTGGTTCACTCCGTTGATTCCGTGATCTCACGGTCGTACAGTCGTCGTAACCAAAAACGCCCACCGGCCGCGCTTTTCCAATCAGGAAAGGGGCGGCTGTCTGGTTTTCGCCCGTGAAAACGGGCGCCTGCCCAGAGAACCGAGAAGAGCAAAAACGAAGAGATGACGCAGAGCGCCTCGACCGTCCCCATCAGCTCAACGGCGGTCGGCCCGACACGATTATTCGGCAAATTCACGATGCCCGGGGCGTTACAGATCGCTCCGTTCCGGCACATCTGGGGCGCGTTGCTGCTGATCCATCTCTCCCGCTGGGTAGAGATAACCACGATCGGCTGGTTGATCGTGGAGGCCACCGGCTCTCCGTTCCTTGTGTCTCTCGGCGTATTTGCACGGTTGGCGCCGTTCGCCATAGCCGGTCCCATTGGAGGAGCGCTGGCTGACCGCGTCAACCAGGTGTGGTTCATCCGCGTCACAACCATCGGGCGTGTCATCGTCGCCATCCTGATGACGATTGCGCTTTTCAGCGTCGGCTCCAACCTCTGGTTCCTCTACTCCCTTACGGCGATCGGCGGACTTTTCGCAAGCGCCGTCATCCCCGCCCTCCGTGCGCTGTACGCCGGCGTGGTGCCCCCGCGTGATCTGACCAACGCGCTCGGCTTCGAGGCGCTGGCGTTCACCATCTCGCTCATCGCGGGACCGATAATCGCCGGGATACTGCTGCCCTTCGTAGACCCGCCGTTGATCTTTGTTGGCACCACGATTGCCTACTCGCTCGCCGTGGTGGCGATGTTCTTCGTATCGACCCAGGCGGGCAAAACGACCGGCGATACTCAGGACGCGACGGACGAGAATGCCCGGCGGCCCGGCCTGTGGAGGTCGATCGTTGAAGGGTTCCAGGTCGCTCGCTCCCGGCCGACGATCATGGCCGTGTTCGCCGTGATCGTGACAGCCGAGGGCTTCGCCTTCACCTACCTTCACCTGATTCCGATCTTCGCGACAGACATCCTGGGCGGCGGCCCGGGCACCCTGGGCGTGCTGTGGTCGGCGCAGGGCGCAGGTGAGCTGATCGGCTCGTTGTTAATCGTGGCGTGGGTCGGAAAGCGCATCCGGTCCCCCGGAAAAGCGTTGCTGGGAGCGGTTGGAGTGTCGATGCTGATCGGCATCCCGCTGGGACTTTCGTCCTCGCTGCCGCTCGCGCTGTTCCTCCTGTTCTCTCTCGGCGTTTCGGCGTCGCTGTTCGGCGTGATGCAGTCAAGCCTGATCCTCATGTCAACGCCCTTGAAACTGCGCGGGCGCTTGATAGGCATCCAGACGATGTTCATCTCCGCCTTCCCCATCGGCGCAGTTATCGTGGGCGCCATCGCCAGCGTTTTCGGCCCACACGTCGCGGTTGTAGGCATGTCATCGCTTGGTCTGCTGCTCATCATTGTCGTTGCGTTCAAGTTCCCCCAGTTGCGCGAGCGGATAGCGGCCGAGGAATAGCCCGCCCGCCCCGGGAGCGCCGCAAAAAAGGTCTCCCGCCTTCAAGCGTGTTGCGCGGTCCCGCCTGACCGCTCACAATTGAGCGCAGCGTCACAACTGCCGGCGCTTCACCCATCTTCCCGGGAGTTCACATTTGCCCGCGCATTCCGATTCCGATGCCGTCCTCGATAAGATCAACACCGGGTCGAGACCATCGGACCTGAAGATCACGGACATGCGCATCGCCGTGGTCGGCGACGACAACTGGCGTTGGCCCATCATCCGTATCTACACGAACCAGGGCCTCATCGGCCTGGGTGAGGTGCGTGACGGGGCCAGCGCGCGTTACGCGCTGATGCTGAAGAGCCGCATCCTCGGGGAGAACCCGACGGAGATCGACCGGATCTTCCGCAAGCTGAAGCAGTTCGGCGGCGACGCGCGACTCGGCGGCGGCGTCTGCGGGATTGAGATGGCCCTGATGGACCTCGCGGGCAAGGCGTACAACGTGCCTGCCTACATGTTCGCCGGCGGCAAGTTCAGGGACAGCGTGCGGTGCTACGCCGACACCCCGGCGCTGCGCGACCCGAAGGCGATGGGCGAAGCGTTGAAGGGCCGCATGGAGCGCGGTTTCACCTTCTTGAAGATGGACATCGGAACGTGGATCGCGGAGGGCATCGAGGGCGGACTTAACTACCCGTCCGGGATGCTTGAGACCACCGACGTGTCACACCCGCTCACCGGCATCCAGATTACGGATCGCGGAATCGCTGCGATGCAGGAGTACGTCGCTACGGTCAGGGACATCATCGGATACCAGATCCCTCTTGCATCCGACCATTTCGGACATATCGGGCTTGAGAGTTGCATCAAGGTGGCGCGCGCGCTGGACCAGTTCTCGCTCGCCTGGTACGAGGACATGATCCCCTGGCAGTACACGGACCAGTGGAAGCGGCTCGCCGAGTCCTGCACGACGCCCGTCTGCACCGGCGAGGATATTTACCTGAAAGAGGGCTTCAAGCCGCTGCTGGATTCCCGGGCGGTTGGCGTCATCCATCCAGACCTGGCGACCTCCGGCGGCATTCTTGAGACCAAGAAGATCGGTGACTACGCCCAGGAGCACGGCGTCATGATGGCGCTCCACCAGGCCGGTTCACCTGTCGTAGCGATGGCGAATGTTCACTGCGCGCTGGCGACGGAGAACTTCATGGCGCTGGAGATGCACTCGGTTGACAACCCGTGGTGGGATGACCTTGTCGAGGGCGTCGGCAAACCGATCGTGGAGAACGGTTACATCAAGGCGCCCGAGGGACCCGGGTTGGGGATCGTGCTGAACGAAGAGGCCGTGGAGGAGCATCTCAGCCGGGGGACCGAGCGTTTCAGCGTTCATCCGGGCATGTTCGAGCCGACCGATGAGTGGGACAGCCTGGACGCACACGACAGAACCTGGAGCTAACCATGCGGCGAGGCGCCCGGCCACCATCCCGGCCGGGCGAGCCTCGACATCCCGGTCCAACGTGCAGGGCGCCGGTCACGCCTGTCCACTGGGCAGATTGGCTACGCCGCAGCGCGCTTCTGCGCGTCCGCGGTCTCTCCCAGCGCAATCCGCACAGCAAGGATGCCGACGTTGCTCTTGAAATCCGCCCTTATCTGCACCGGAGCGGGCGTCGGCGGAAACTCGCGGCCCAACCCGATGAGAAACTCGGGCGGCTTCAGCTCACACGAATATCCCGCCTGCTCAAGGGCTGCGGCGGCGTTGCCCGTGATCATGTTGGCGATCTCGCCCAGCGCGGAACGGCCAAGCTCGTCCAGCTCAAATACGCTCTCGTCAAGCATCGTGCTCACGATCCTCAACGCGTCTTTTTGTTGGAATTCGTAGCTCACCCAGCCGGCAAGATCTCCAGAGACCCGCACAAGGGAGTTTACGTCCGACGTCGTCGTCAGATCGCTGCGGGGCGTTGCGCCGACAAACTCCAGGCCTGTATGCAGCTCGCTCTCCCACACCAGCGATGCGGGAAAAAGGAAGGCGTTTACGTACTGTTCTTTCATAAGCGCGGCCGGCTCCGGCAACTCCTGTGCCTGAAATGCGAACCAACCGATGATCGCTTCTCTGGGGAAATGCGGAAGTGCGGATACAGACCATCGGCCGGTGCGGGCCTGAACGGACCCATACCCGTAGTTACCACAGCGTCCGCCCGCCGTTGTGCCGGCCAATTACCGGCTACGCTAAAGGCCATGTCCCATCCGACAGTGTCAGCGGACCCCCTTGCCGTCCCGGCGTGACCGGCTGGGCCACACGATAGAGGGTCGTCGCGCCGTGCTTGAGGCGCTCCGAGCCGGAACGCCGGTGGACCGGCTGTACGTCCTTGAAACCGCTGAACGCGGGCCGCAGGTCAACGAGATCCTGGAGCGCGCGGCCCGGCTCTCCATAGAGGTCGTGTTCGAAGATCGCCGGAAGATCGAGCGCAGAGCGCAGACCAGACGCCACCAGGGCGTGATCGCCCGCGCGCCGGACCCGCATTACACGCCGTTTGATGAGCTTGTGGACGCAGCGACAGCCCCCGGCCGCAGCGCGCTGATCGTGCTGCTCGACGGGATCGAGGACCCGCACAATTTTGGAGCGATAGCCCGCACCGCGGACGCCGCCGGAGCCGATGGAATCGTGATATCGGAACGGCGCTCCGTCGGGATAACGCCCGGCGCCATCAGCGCCCCAGCCGGGGCGCTTGAGCATGTGTCGGTAGCCCGGGTCGTAAACCTGCCTCGCGCCCTGGACAGC
>JADFRU010000124.1:0-5574 GCA_022561115.1 Chloroflexota bacterium
CATAGCCACGATGACCGATCCGCTGCCGTGGGCGGACATCAACACCGGCGAGGTGATCGAGGCGCCGTACCATCGCAGCGACATCTGCCAGGTGCCGCCCGCGTGTGTGATCGGTGAGGCGATGATGGCGCAGGTACTGGCCCATGCAGTGCTGGAGAAGTTTGGCGGCGACCACATCAGCGAAACACGCCGCAACCTGGCCGGTTACGTAGCGAGCCACCAGGAGTTTGGCCAGCCGTCCGCCCGGTCCCGTAGCGAGCCTGGATCGGCCCCGGGACAATCGGGGGAAAGGGCCGGAGAGCCGGCCGGCCGGGCTGACTGAAATGTTGGCGTCGGAAGGGCAGGCGAGTGAGACCGCGGGGCAGCATGATCTGTCGAACCAGAAAGTTTTCCTGATCGGATTCTCGGCCACCGGAAAGTCTCATAGCGGCCGGCTTGCGGCGCGGGAGCTCGGCGCGCTTTTTGTAGATATGGATCGGCTGATAGTCAGGCGGACGCGAAAACAGATCGCCGAGATATTTGCGGAGGATGGGGAGGAGGAGTTCCGGCGAATCGAGCGCGAGGTTTTGCGTGAAGCCGCGGAGACGTCCGGGCAGCGTGTGATATCCACCGGGGGCGGTGTGCCGATGGACGCCCGAAATCGTGACGTGATGGCTCGGACAGGACTCACCATCCGGCTCGTAGCGTCACCCGAGTCTATTCATGCGCGCTTGAACGGCGGCAGGGGGTCGCAGAGCCGGAGAGGGGACCACCGGTCAGGACGCCGCGCCGCCGTGAGGCCGATGCTGTCAGGCTCTGAGACAGAGGAGACGAGCATCGAGCGAATCCGGCAGTTGCTCGCGGAGCGGGAAGACGCTTACGCGGCTGCGGCGGATGTGACCATCAATACGGAAGGCCGGGAGCCGCCGGACGTGGCATCAGAGATCGTGAACTTGATAAGGGGCGCGGCCGGCAATCTAAGGGGATCGAATATCAAGGAATCGGAGGACAGATAGTGACCGGTGTTCCGGAATCAGCCCTCGCCGCGGTGGTCCACACATCCCAGGGGGACTATCGGGCCGTGGTCGGTCGCGGCCTTATCGAGTACCTCGGTGAGGAGGCGCGCGACGCAGGCCTTCAGGGCAAGGCGTTCCTCGTGGCGGACCAGGTGGTGTTCCCGACGTCTGTTCGCCCGGTCCAGGAATCGATGGAGCGCGCCGGGTTTGAGACGCACGTCCTTGTCCTGCAGTCCGGGGAGACGACCAAGAACCTGGACAAGATCCGTGACATATACGCGTGGCTGGCCCGCCTGCGCGCTGAGCGGCAGGACGTGGTGCTGGCGCTCGGGGGAGGGGTGATGGGAGACGCTGCGGGGTTTGCTGCGGCGACGTACCGGCGGGGAGTGCCGTTCATCCAGGTGCCGACCACGCTTGCAGCGATGGTGGACGCATCCCTGGGCGGCAAGGTAGCGGTGAACCTGCCGGAGGGCAAGAACCTGGTCGGCGCTTTTCACCAGCCCCGGCTCGTGCTGGCTGACATCGACACACTGGACACCCTGCCGCAGCGAGAGATGGCCGCCGGCTGGGCGGAGGCGATCAAGCACGGGTTGATCATGGACGCCGGCCTTCTATCGACTTTCGAGAAAGAGGCTGATCGGCTGATCGATGTCAGCGATGATCTTGCTGTCGATGTGATCCGCCGTAGCGTGGCGATCAAGGCGAAGGTGGTGTCGGTCGACGAGTTTGAGACCGGCGACACGCGCGTTCTACTGAACTACGGTCACACCATCGGACACGCCCTGGAGTCGGTGAGCGAGTACGGGCAGTTCCTGCATGGCGAGGCCGTGAGCATCGGCATGATGGGCGCGGCGCGTATCAGCCGGGACCTCGGGTTGATCGACGACGAGTTGATAGACCGGCAACAGGCGCTCCTGGAGCGGTACAACCTGCCCGTTTCCGCGCCCGGCATGGACGCAGATGTGATCTTTGAGGCGACGAAGTCTGATAAGAAATCTGTCGGCGGCGCAATCCGCTGGGTGGTGCTGGAGGGGCCGGGCCAGGCGACGACGCGACGAGACGTGCCGGACGAGGTGGTTCGCGCCGCGATTGAATCGCTGGTAAGCTAACCACCTGAACACAGGCTGCCCGAAGGGGTTCCGATATGTCGATGAGACCCACCGATGACCGCGAGTACATCCGGGACACGGCGCGAAAAGCCGGTCCGCGCGATACGGAAACGGATACCACCCGTGTCGTGACGTTTGCCGGAGGCCAGGGCATGGTCCTGCCGCCTGCGGGGTCGATGTCGCGCGAGTTCACCGAGGTGTTCGGTTACCTGGGGCGCAAGATTTTCGGGTTCGCCCTTTTCCCGTACAAGATCGGGCGACGACTCGGCGGCAGGTTGCGCAGGCGCACGGAAAACGACGCCAGTTTCATGTGATTGATGCGGTCCCCTGCTCTGGCGGAACCGACAGCACCGTGTGCGTGGCCTCGGACACAGCCCGGTCTCTTTCGACGTTCGTTGTTGGCTGAGAGAACGCGAAAAGTGACGGGCAGGGGACCCTGGATAGCGCCCGGAGCCTCTCGAAGGGCCGCATGACAACCCCCCCCACAACGCTCTCCCCGCGGTAGGGAGGATGGGGCGGACGCTGCTGTTCGTATCGGGGGAGAAGCCTGGCGTGTCCAGACATGGGGTGCGCCTGATCGAACCTGACCAGGCCTGTCGTTACGCGGGCGGGGGAATATCGCCGGGAGCGCGCGTGTTTTTAACCGGCCCACGGACGAGTCCCACGACTACCCCCAGGACCAGGAGCAGCGCTCCTGCGATAAGTATGGTCAGTGCGCCGGCCGGTCCGGCGATGAGCGTGGCGATCACGAGGATCACGGCAAAGCCGATACCCTCGTAAATAGGTCCCATCCGTGCAGCGCGGTGCGCCTGTCGTTCTCGCTCCCTCGGGGTCATGACGCTCTCCCCAGAACGTGCCGGAAGTTGTCAACTGCCCGGGACGCCTCGATTTCACCGTCTGTTTCAAGTTAATGAACCGTGGGGGTGATCTTAACGGTTTTGACGCCCGCCGGCCGTTCACCGTACAGGGAGGCGACACCGCTGAACGTCAGCCCCTTCCCCCGGCGCCTGCAAGAAACTGTTCAAAGGTGCGCGCGGGCTGGTGCGGGAAACCCGGAGAGGACGCCCCGGAAGGCGCCCTCTCTGATCTGCTTACAGCGCTCTTCGGAGCCTAGCGGCCGCCGGCTACTGCCGGGACGATGCTGATTTCGTCACCGTTCTTGGTCGGCGTGTTCAAACCGTCCAGATATCGCACGTCCTCGCCGTTCACGTAAACGTTTACGAAGTGGCGAATCTGGCCTTCTTCATCGCAGATACGGGCCTTGATCCCGGCGTGGGTGGCGTCAAGTGCGTCCACCACCGCCCCGAGAGTGTCAGCCTCAACCTCAACCTTGTCCGCGTTACCGGTGAGCCTGCGGAGTGGTGTCGGAATTCGGACCGTTACTGGCATATCTATTTCCTTGCCTGATATTGATCCCGTGAACCGTCCGTGGAACCGGAGCGGATGCCGGGTGTCTCTTGTTCTTGATTTGCGATTTTGAATTGCGAGCCGGGCCGGAGTGTCACCGTTCTTTCGATGCCGGTCAGATGTTAACCGTTGCGAGACGTTTTACGTATTACGGCCGGCATCAACCCTCAATGACGTTCCCGGTGAGCGGGTCAACCCGCACACCCTTCCCTGCGGCCCATGCCAGCGCCATGTCTATTTCAGCTTCCGCCCCGTCAAGCTCAAGAATGACCCAGCCGACATCCGTGTGGACCTCTGCCCGGCGGATGTTGGTCACGATGTCAAAATCCTTGCCTAGCTGGTAGATCACCGGATCTGTAATCAGGTCACCCTCGAAAGTCAGCCGGACCCTTCGGATTGCCACGCTCTTCAACTCACAATCGGGTTATCCAGATGCACCGTGCCTCCAGACTGCCACTGTTGGAAATGCTATGACTATGTGACCCTCGTGCCAACCTGCGGGTCAAGTTCAACCTGTTCTTCAAAGGACGATACCGTTGCCGTTATGTTGACCGGGTGGGATTCCTGGGCTACCGCCTCGATCGTCTTCAGGCCGTTGCCGGTGATAAACGCCACCACCGACTCGCCCTTCTGGAAACGTCCGGCCTCCGCAAGTTTTTTCAGGTTTGAGATCACCACGCCGCCGGCAGTCTCGGTGAAGATGCCCTCCGTCTGCGCAAGCAGTTTGATGCCCTCAACGATCTCCGGGTCAGGCGTCGACCCGATGGTAGATCCCTCCACCTCCTGCGCGATCTTGAGCGTGTAGTAAGCATCCGCCGGGTTGCCGATGGCGAGCGACTTGGCGATCGTGTCAGGTACTACTGGCCGTACGTGAAGCTGCTTGTCGTCAAAGGCCCTGGCCACGGGCGAGCAGCCATCGGCCTGGGCCCCGTGCATCTTGGTGCGCACGTCGTCTATCAACCCGAGTTTTGCGAACTCGTTCATGCCCTTCCATATCTTGGTGAAGAGCGAGCCAGACGCTATCGGCACCACGGCGTGGTCCGGGGCCTTCCAGCCGAGCTGCTCGACGACCTCGTACCCCAGGGTCTTGGATCCCTCAGAGTAGTAGGGACGCATGTTTATATTGACGAAGGCCCAGCCCTCATGGGCGTCCGCAAGTTCGCTGCAGAGCCGGTTTACATCATCGTAGTTGCCGTCAACGGCGACCACGGTGGGTCCGTAGATGGCGGCGCCGATCACCTTCCCGATCTCCAGGTCGCGTGGGATAAAGACGAGGGTGCGCATGTTGGCTTTTGCGCCGTGCGCTGCAACGGCCCCCGCAAGGTTGCCCGTGGAGGCGCAGGCCAGCGTGTCAAACCCGAACTCCAGCGCCTTGGTCACGGCGACCGAGACGACGCGATCTTTGAACGAGTAGGTGGGGTTTACGGCGTCGTTCTTGATCCACAGCTCGTCGATTCCGAGCTCGCGGCCGAGGTTGTCCGCCTTCAGTAGCGGCGTCAGCCCCGTGCCGATGTCGACGGCGTTTTCTCCGTCCACGGGAAGGAGGTCTGCATACCTCCACATCGTGAGCGGGCCGTCCTTGATCTTCTCCCGGCTGATGGCGCGCGAGATCGCATCGTAGTCGTACGTGATTTCGAGAGGTCCGAAGCACCATTCACAAACATGGATCGGCGCGATCGGATACTCGTGGCCGCATTCGCGGCAGTGTAGTGCAGAGGCGTATGCCACCCGGTAATTCCTCCGGTGCGTTTTCTGCAACTGTCACCGGGCCCGGGCGGTCCTTGCCGGGAGTGACAGCAGCAACTTTCCTCAAAGTCCGCTGATTCACCGGCTGCGATGACGCTCTCGGTAGTCGAGGCGAACGTGATCACAGCGTGGACCTAACTTGAAATGTTACGTCTGGCGTGTCCGCCAGTCAACGCGCCACGTCTGAAACGGTGGCTACGCTCCCAGCCATGCGTCCCCGAAATCGGCCAGCCACTCGTCGCGGAGCGCGGCCATCATGACAACGTCGTGGTACACACCATCCCCGTAATCGGCCCGGCGCAGGACGCCCTCTCTGC
>JADFRU010000125.1:0-5571 GCA_022561115.1 Chloroflexota bacterium
ACTATTCGCCCGCCAGACGGCTGAACGGGCTAAGATTCCACGAAGCGCCATCGTCGCCGCTCGCGGCTGATAACGGAGAACCACACCCTGACGACAGAAATCAGCGCAAAGCGAATAACTGACGATCTTGAGGCGTTGATCGCGGCGCTGCCAGATCGTATCCAGATCGCACTCAACAACCACCCCCGCTCAAACGAGTTGCTGGAGGTCGTGATGGACCTCGGAAGGCTGCCCGAGGCCCGCTTCCCCGGGGAAGCCTTCCGCCTGAGCGAGGAGGAAGTGACCGACGCCGACCTTCGGTGGGTGCTCGATCACGTCGGTGAGTTCGGTGACGACAACCGCGCCGGTATTGAGCGCACGCTTCACCGCATCTCCGTGATCCGCAACCGCGGGGGCCGCCCGGTGGGACTTACTTGCCGGGTCGGACGGGCGGTGTTCGGCACGGGCAAGATCATTGATGACCTGGTGCGCACCGGGCAGAGCGTGCTTCTCCTGGGGCGGCCCGGCGTTGGCAAGACGACGATGCTGCGGGATGTGGCCCGCGTGCTGGCGGACGAGGTGGGCAAGCGCGTGGTGATCGTCGACACGTCGAACGAGATCGCGGGGGACGGAGACGTTCCTCACCCGGCCATCGGAAGCGCGCGTCGCATGCAGGTGGCCAGCACGCCGCAGCAGCACCAGGTGATGATCGAGGCGGTCGAGAACCATATGCCCGAGGTGGTGATCATCGACGAGATGAGCACCGAGGCGGAGTCGATGGCGGCCCGCACGATCGCCGAGCGCGGTGTCCAGCTCATCGCTACCGCCCACGGCAATACCCTCTCCAACCTGATGAGCAACCCCACGCTGTCAGACCTGGTAGGCGGAACCCAGACGGTAACGCTGGGCGATGTGGAGGCGAGACGCAGGCGCACGCAGAAAACGGTGCTCGAGCGCAAACACAAGCCGACGTTTGAGGTGGTGGTAGAGATTCAGAGTTTCGATCGCGTCGGCGTGCATCGTGAGGTCGGGTCGGTGGTGGACATGATGTTGCGCGGTTATGGCGTGGAGCCGGAGGTACGATCGATCGAGGACGGCGATGTACGGGTGATCCAGGACGCATCCGGCCTGGGCGGCGCGGTCGCAGCGGTGCCTCAGGACGGAGCGCGGCTCCGCGGCGGACTGGTGGCCAGCCAGCTCAACATCGAGGCCCCTACGGCGGCAGAGCAGATGCCCGTGCCCGAGCGCGAGCCTGACCCAGAGCCAACGCCCGAGCCGGAAGCGCCCCGGCCGACTTCTGTGTACGTATTCGGCGTGCCCCGGACGAATCTCCAGGTCGCGGTTGATCGCGTGGGCGCTCCGATCAATGTGGTGGACGAGCCCGAAGATGCCGATATGTTCCTGACCACCAAGTCCCATTACAGTCGACGCCCAACAGCGGTCCGTAACGCTGAAGCGCAGGGCCTTCCGGTTTACGTGCTGCGCAAGGGATCAGGCGAGCAGATCAAGCAGTTCGTACAGAGGTTTGAGCCAAAACCGCGCACGGATACAAACGGAGGCACGCCCGGCAGGCGGCCGTCGAACGTCGTGCGCTCCGCGCTGACCGAGGCGGAAGAGGCGTCGCAGCGTGTGCTGGCAGGCGATGACCGTATAGACCTGGCGCCGCAACCGTCGTTCATACGTCGCCTCCAGCACGGCGTGGGTGGCCGCTACAACATCGGGTCCTCCAGCACGGGCCAGGATCCGTACCGCCACGTGGTGCTCCGCCGCCGGCGGCGGTAGCCGGGCGCTATGTCGGCGAGTACCAGCAATCCCGTGTGGTCCGGGTCTTGAGCCTGTTCCTTTCTATCGAGGGCGGCGACGGCGCGGGAAAATCCACGCAGGCCGGGCTTCTCATGATGCGGTTGAAGGCCGCCGGTATGAACGCGATCCTGGTCCACGAACCGGGCGGAACGGAGATCGGAGAACAGGTCAGACGCCTGGTGAAAGGTGAATATCCCCGGTCGCCGATGTCAGAGTTGTTCCTGTTTGAGGCGGCGCGCTCTCAGCTTGTACAGGACGTGATTCGCCCGGCGCTGGACGCGGGCAGCGTGGTGGTCACGGACCGGTACGCTGATTCTTCCATCGCCTACCAGGGTTACGGGCGCGGACTCGATCTTGAAGACGTACGGGCGCTCAACCGCGCCGCGACGGGTGGCCTTGTGCCGGACGCCACGGTGTTGCTGGAGATCGCTCCGGAGCAAGCGCTGGCCCGGGTGGACGGTTCCGATGGGTCCGGCGGACGATCGGATGACCCGGGTCAATCCCGGTTTGAGCGGGAGCCACTGGAGTTCCATCGCCGCGTCGCGGATGGGTTCCGGGCGCTGGCGTCCGAGGAGCCGGAACGATGGTTTGTGGTGGATGCGTCCGCGAGTCCCGAGCGCGTCGCCGAGAAGGTGTGGACCATCGTCTCCCATCTACTGGAAATACGGAGGTCTACCGATCATGCCTGACGCAAACGGAGCCATGTCGGCCGGAGAACTGAGCGCGTTCCTGGACGCCCCTCACCTGGCGATCATCACGACGAATGGCGCCGACGGGGTGCCACATTCGACCCCGGTCTGGTACACGGTTGAGGATGATGGCGCTCTCGCGATAATCGTACTCAAGGACAGCGTCAAACTGCGGAACATCGAGCGCGACGCACGCGTGTCGATAACGATCGCACCGGAGACCCGCCCTTACGCCTTCGCCCGATTCCGCGGGAAGGCCGAAGTCCTGTACGAGAACATCGATCACTACCCGCTCCCCATGGCCCAGCGATACATGGGCGATGAGCCCGGACGGAAATGGCTGGAAGAGCAGGGCCAGGACCCGTTCGCAGTGATCCGCCTGTCGGACCGTTCTCCGCATACGTGGATGGACCCGGACCCAGCGGCCTGATCCAGCCCTGTCCGACCCGGTTCCTCGACGCCGATCAGCGGAATCCGGCCTGCGGTGAACGCCCCGCGGAAACGCCATAACCCTGTGCAGCGATGTCGTTTGCACGGACTCACGGGCATTTAACACGGATTTTACGAATGGCGAACAGTTCTAACTGTTTTCCGGCTTGTGCAAGACGAATTTCGGCGCGAAGCTCAAGTAGTGATATTTTTCACTCAGTCGGGTCTGCCAACTCCAGGCCTGTGGAAAAGGAGAGGTGAAGAGTGTTCGGTCACTTTGTTCGCCCGTTGATCAGTCGGGTAAGCCGGACATTCGAGGCAGCGGGTCCCGTCGCCGGCGGAAGGGAAATCAAGGCCCTTTTCGACGACCCGATTACGCACCCCGAAGGCGATGAGGTCTTCGCACGGCTTGCTCGTGAGAACGTCTACCCGGCGGATCTCCAGAAAGCGGCGTAATACCCGTTGCTGGTCCCTCGAAAGACCGGCAAATAACATGGCCTGGCCGCGCTAGCAGTGATGCAGTTCAGCCAGTCCAGGGACGGCCCCGGTTATCCACAACCGGGGCCGCCTCGCGTCCGGAAAGATCGCTCATTGCCGTCCGGCAATGAATATTACGATTCATTGGTGGTTAACGAATTTCGTCGTCGGTCCATCTGATTTCGACGCAATGTGACGGAGCGCCTGCCGGTATGGTCGCCGGCCTGTTGGCGGCCGCACCTCTGAGTCCGTGGCCGTCAATAACCGGCCCGATTACGACCGAACGCGAGGCCGCGGTGATGTGGGCCGATGTGGGAACCAACCGGCACGTGAGTTCTACGACCTGATGCTTCAAGATCGGCACAAAGGCGTACTTCGACGACCTGTGGACCAACCCGCGGAAATAGGCTCCTGACGCAAGTCGCACCGGTCATAAGATCGCCGGGGACGGAGTTCTGGACGGTCCCCTTTCGCGCAGAAGTCAGACCAGCGTACGACCCACCAGACACACGGGGACCGGGACCGGGAGATTCCCCGCCGTGACGCTTCAGGACCGGGCAGAACCGCGTGATCGGCCGTCCCGAACGCCAGCCAGCCATTCCTCGACAATCAGCGCGTCACCGCTAAAGGCAAGCTCCGGGAGACGGTCGTACGGAAAAGTGGCGGTCTCAAGCGTCTCGTCACCTGCGATCAGATGGCCTCCGGTGACGTTCGCGTTGTAGACAGCCAGGACCACCGTCTTTTCGGGTTCTGAGTAGAGGCCGACCAGCCAGTCAGCCCTCACTTCCAACCCGGTTTCCTCCCGGACCTCCCGCTCCACGGCGCGTTCCACCTGTTCTCCCCGGTTCACGTAACCCGACGGAAAGCTCCACTTGCCGTACGCCGGCTGGATGGCGCGCCGGACCAGGAGAAGCTGGTTGTCGATCTCGACCATCGCCGCGGCCGCCAGCTTTGGGTCCAGGTACGATATCCGGCCGCAACTCTGGCAGACCGGGAACCCGGAGTCATGTCCGTCAACGAGCGGGCTGCCGCAGGTTGCGCAAAAACTTGGGTCCGGGGACCCGTAGGATTGGGGCGCGGTCGGCCGGGTTGTCATTGTGACAGGCTACAGTGTCCGCAGCACAACAGACATATATCAGGCCGGAAATGCCCAGGTTACGCGTCCCCGTCTCGCAGGACTTCCTCGCCGCGTACTCGCCTTTTTCCCGGCCGCTCACCTGTTACAGGCAGATCGAAACCCCGAGGCCGAATGAAACCGTTCACCTTTTTCTTGAAACTTTTCGGGCGACGCGCCATCACGGCCGTCATCATCGCTGCTGCGATATTCGCAATCGCTCTATCCGGCGTGAGCTGGTACTACTCGGATCTAATCGAGGACGGCGCGTTCAAGATCGATCGCGATGCTGAAGAGTTCGATCTCGAAATTGTTTCGGTGCGAGACGGGCAGATCAGCTTCGGGCATCCTTCGGGTGACGGACGATGGGTGCAGGCGGGGACGTGGGGTCTTGAGTGGGAAGGCGGGTTCGGCCAGGTCCGCGACATTTTGTCGGACGACGATGGCGTAGCGACCCGCCGGTTCACTTCCATAGATGGCGTGCCGGGACCCGGAACCCGGGCCAGGCTCACGCGGGAAGCGTTCCAGACCGATCCTCTTATCGCCCATGAACTGGCTTTCGAGGAGATCACATTCACCGGCCCGGTCGGCGAACTCAGCGCGTGGCTGATAAGCGGCGGGGACACCTGGGTAATCCTTGTCCACGGACGCGCCAGCGAGCGTGACGAGGCTCTGCGTATCCTGCCGGCGATAGAGCGCGCCGGGATGTCTTCACTCGTGATCGACTACCGGAACGACGCCGGGGCGCCTGAGGACCCGTCCGGCTACTACCTGTACGGCGTCACGGAGTGGCAGGACCTTGAGGCGGCGGTCAGTTACGCCATCGACCGTGGCGCAGAGTCGGTCATTCCGTACGGCTACAGCATGGGCGGGGCGATCGTGATGAGCTTCCTCTACAACTCTCCGCTCGCCGGGTCTGTCGCCGGGGTCGTACTGGACGCCCCGATGCTCGATCTGTCACGTGTGATCGACCAGGCCGCTTCACAGCGCAACCTCCCCGGGTTTGTGACGTCAGTGGCGCGCCTGTTAACCGAGCGCCGTTTCGGCATCGAGTTCGACGACATGGGCTACCTGGAAGAT
>JADFRU010000126.1:0-5565 GCA_022561115.1 Chloroflexota bacterium
CGACGGTAGCAGGATGAAGAAACAGCTCCTCCCTCATGGCCTCTCGGCCGAAGGCGACAGACCGGCCCAGGTCGCGCTCTGAGAGGCTGAATCAAGGTCTGTCGTCGGGGCAAGCGATGCAGCGCGAATTCTTCAGACGTGCCCCGAGTGATTCCGGCATAAGTACTCCGACTTGGACCGATTTTGTGTGAGACGAGACCCGCTCCTCCGCGGCGAGCATCTCGCTCGACTCAGGCCAATCGCGGGCCGACCTCAGTGCTGAACTCAACCGTTTAGCGATTCGCTCTCCCGTGGCGAGTTCCGCCACCGGCGTCGACCATGGCCCAAGTGAAAGGATGAGGCATCCCTGTTCGTCGCGCTTGACGGCGGGTTCAGCCGTCAAACCGGCTGAGCCGGCATTGATGTGCTTTACATGCCGGTAGAGCGATCCGAACGCCATCTCACTGAGCACTGTTTTCTCGCTCCTGGTGAAAAGCCGATCCTTTTCGATGCCGAGCGCGTTACCGGTTCGGAGGCGAAACAGCTCGGTCACTTTGGCCTGGTTACCGAGCGATCGTTTTAGACCCTCGAAACTCCCGATGAAGTTCGATCCCAAATGGGTGCGGAGGAATGGGAATCGGTCGTAGCTCTCCAGTAAGTGGACGGGCGAGTTCGGAAGGCGTCCCTTCCATGGCACGGGCCAGACCGTTGAATAGATCCCGGACAACGCCGTGGTGCCGGGCGCCTCGAGCTCGAAGGAGAGACGCGACGCCAGTTCGAATATCTTCGCCCGGTGTGGATCCAGGCCTTTCTGAAATTGCAAGACGGAGCCCAACTGATTCCTTACCAGCACCCACTTTTCGTAAAGTTCGGCGACTTCCCGAACCTTGCTGGACGTCCAGCCGTTAACGCTTATCCCGGAGGCATGGTTGCCCCTTTTCAGTTCATCGAAGACCGTTAGTTGGCGTCGCACTGTGCTGACTGAAAGCTCCAGATCCCTGGCGATCCACCGCATGCCGGCGCCACCCTCGCGCTCATCAAACATCTGGAACGCTTGGTCTTCTATGGACTTGGTCATTCCGCTGCCTCCTGACGCTGACCTCGAACTTATTCATTTTCGCCTGGTTCTGGCGCGAACTGGCGCGGTTGTCCAAACATCAGCGCGAATGCGTCTTCAATAATCCTGGCGATGGGACCACAAAAAGGCGTACCTCCTGGTGGAGAGAACGGCGATCTGCCCTGCGGCCGCTGCCCCCTGCGGAACCCGCGGAGTGAGGCGTTCAGCCGCGTTCTCAACAACTTGATCAAGAAAAGCGGCCTGAGCGCCTTCCGGATTGCCGTAATAAGCGGTGTCGATGCCGGAAACCTGTCCAGGTACCGGGCCGGCAAGAGGAACAACCCGACGAGTGACACCGTGTTCCAGTTGTGTGCGGCGCTGATGAAGTCGCCCGACATCGAGCGGTACGATCTCGACCAGCTGCTGTACTCTGCCGGCTTCGCTCCGGTTTTCGCCGTTCACGACGCAAAGTGAAACAGCTGCCGGTGCGACACCCTTCCTTACGAAAACCGACACCCTGCGTTCCAGACGTACTGTCGCCGCGAGGTCTCGATGAATCTCTCCCCGAACCCCTTACACCGGCCAGGCAGGTGCAAGGGGGCACGCGTTGCGTATTCCCGGTGGCCGCCTCTCAGCGGCTGCGCAGGGCGTCCATCGGCGAAAAGGTTCGCGTAGCGGTTACCGCTTCCTGGCTCGCCAGGTGGACGTACACCTCGACCACCTTCATCGACGTGTGGCCGAGCGACATTTTGAGCATCAATGAACTGCCGCCGGCCAGCAAAAACCGGGTCGCATAACTGTGCCTGGCCAGATGAGGATGGAACCGGTCCACCTTCGATTTGAGGGCCAGGCGGTGTGTCATGAGGCGGAGTGCCATGGGTGTGAGCGGCCTGTCGTAACGGCCGAGTATAAGGCGGTCACAAATGGCGTCAGCTTGCCTCTCATGGGTGACGTAACTGAGGATGTGCCGGCGGGCGACGGCGCCGAACGCGACCAACCGCTCTTTAGCCCCTTTCCCGAACACGAGGATCGTTCCGTCCTCGAGGTCGACGTCATGGAGTTTGATTCCGCAAAGCTCGGACGCACGTACGCCCGTATCGAGAAGTACGGAGAGGATCGCCGTGTTGCGCATGTTTCCTTTTGCGGCCGCATACAACCTCTCGATCTCCTCGTCGGTGAGGACCTTGATCATCTTCAGGGGGATCTTGGGCGGCCGGAACCTGGCGAGGAGTTGCCGTTCCGTGTACCCCTCCAGGTAGGCCCAGTTGAAGAAAGCCCGCAGGTTCCGCACTTCCAGGTTCTTTGTGGACGGGGAGGGGTTGCCGCCCCATTTGAGTGTCCTCCCGCCCCTGCGGACCACGTACTCCCGGAGTGCGCCTTCAGTGATCTTGTTCATGGCGATGTCCGGGCCGAGCCCGTTGGCCGGATCCGTCAAAACCGCGAGAGCGCGGTCGTACATTTCGACCGTCCGCGGGGATTTCCCCTCGGACTGATTGAAGACCCTGAACATCCGGACCGTCATGTCGAGCGGCGTGTCAAAAAGATCCATGGCCCTTTCTCCCTGGGCTTGTGCAATTCGCTCAAGCATCCCTCGTTGTCCTTACTTCTGTCGATTGTCCGGCGGACAACAAATGACGGTTTCAGGGACTTTTCCCACTTTGGAAGGCAGGGTGTCGCGGGGACACAAAAAAAGACCCATCAGACGACTCTGACGGGCCTTTTGAACGGGGAATTGGACTTTTGGAGCGGGGGACGAGATTCGAACTCGCGACACCCTGCTTGGAAGGCAGGAACTCTACCGCTGAGCTACCCCCGCATCGCTGAAGTTCAAGTCTAGCAGGGCGTAGTTGTCGAACGTCGGTGGCCGAGATCGATCGGGCCGATTTCCCGGGCTACCCGTTGCGGTCGCCCGTTCCGACGCCGTTCCGTGATGTCGGCAGCCTGGTTATCCCGGGGGTATCTTTGCCTGTCGTTTTCGGTGGGCCGTGGCGCTGGATGATGGTAACGTCCGCCTGTCACCAGACCCTTCGACCAGCGCTGCCAGCTTAGAAAGTCCGCTTCCACCATGCCCGACTCGACCGAAGCCATGAACGAGATGTCGGATCGACTAAGGTCCGCCGGGGCACCGTGGCGACTTGACGCCTGTGGTGTGACCCGTTCAGGCAAGGCGATCTCCGTCCTCCTCCACCCTGATGCGTTCAACCCGGAGTCGGTGGCTGTTCGGGTGCTGATGATCGCCGGATTGAGTGGCCGTTCGGCCGATGTCGACGTTGCGCGCATCGCCGCTGAATTACTGCCGAAGAAGGCCCGTGAGGCCGGGTTGGAGCTGGCGATCAGCGTCATTCCGGTTGCGAACCCGGACGCCCTTTCAGAGTCTCAGGCCGACCCGTCGCACGGGTATCCTCCCGAGGGCGGTTTTTTTGATCATTCGACGGCCCCGGAGCCCCGCTACCTGTGGCGTTGGATCAGCTTCGCAGCGCCCGACCTCGTACTCGAAATCGAGGCCGGGAGCGCGCCCGGGTGGCAGGTTAACGCAGCAGAGTTAAAGGCAGGATCAACGCTGCGTGCGACGCCGATCTCCCCTGCGGACTCGTTGCTTGCGGCGCTGGGACGCGGCGAATCACTTTTTCCGCCGGATGGGCCTGCGCCGATCCCCGGCCTTCGCTTGATCGCCGACGCGGACTCGATAGAAGGGCAGTTGGACCGGCTGATCGCGGCCCTCGGAGACGGTGTTGAACGCTCGCCCGCGGCGCTTCTTCTTGATGCTCGCCGGGCCCGCTCTCCGATGGAGATAGCCCGATTGCTGGGTCGAACTTACGGCCACAGCCTGGACCCGGTGATCTACACGCAGGGTGTGGCGATCAGTGGCAGGCTTCGGCTGGCCGAACTGGAGAGCGAGGATGACGGGTCAGAGCCGGGGGGCACGGTGGCTGACATCGTGGCTTTTGTCGAAGAGTACGTGGTTGGGGATGTGCCGCCGTTCGACGGAAACCCCGGTGGTCAGCATCTCGCCGGAATTGTCTGGTGCGACGAGCTTTCCGCTGCGACCGGGGACCCGCGTTACCTGGCGATGTTCATCGACGCAGCGGACCGCTACCACTCCGTCAGTGCAGGGATGCCGCCGCCGCCATCGGACGACAACTTTCGTACCGAGGATATGTTCTTCACGTCCGCCGTACTTGGACGCGCATTCGCAATTTCAGGCAACACAAACTACATCGACATGGCGGCGCGATTCCTGGCGGACGCCGATACCCAGAAACCGGACGGGCTGTTCATGCACTGCCAGGGCGCTGACTGGAACTGGGGCCGCTCGAACGGTTTTGCGGCGATGGGATACGCGGAGGCGCTGACCTACATGCCGGCGGACCACGAGCTTCGGCCGGAGTTGATCCGGGCACACACCCGGCAACTGGAGGCGTTGCTCCCGTTGCAGCAGCCGGACGGTACCTGGCTCCAGGTGTTGGACTACCCGGGCTCATATCACGAGATGAGCGTCACCTGCATGGTGGGGTACGCACTCGCACGCGGCATCCGGCTGGGCTGGCTGGACGGGAATGGCCGTTTCAGGGACTCGCTTGAACGGGCATGGGCCGCCGCCGCTGAACGCATCGATGACGAAGGCGGGCTGGTGGACGTTTGCACCGGCACGGGAGTACAGACGAGCACACGCGAGTACCTGGACCGGCCCGCGGAGTTCGGATTCGATCACCGGGGCGGATCGATGGCGCTGTGGTTTGCGGTGGAGGTCGAACGCCTGCGACGTGCGGACAACGTCCGGGGTTAGGATTGGAGGCCGAGCCGGGTCGATTTCATGCGGCCCGGCCGATCGCCTGCGATCGAGTTGTACCCGTTTGTGGACCCATTCTGGAGGCGAACCGGATTGAGCGATGCCGTTGACCAGCCAGTGACGTTTGACCTGCCCGGACCCCGGTACGAGGAGGTCACATGGCTGCACAACGAGCACGGCCCGTCTTCTTCAACACCGCTGTCGCAGACCGTTCCTGCTTCAGGACCAACGTCTGATGATGGGGACGGGCTGCCGCGCCAGATCAAGGTGAACAGTTACGGGTACAGCCGTGCTGACGACTGGCCGCCGGAGGCCGCGCTTTCGAGTCATCTGAACGACGACGCGATGCCGAAGGATGACTCAGACCTGCTGGACTGGCGGGAAAGATGCCTGCCGCTGACCGATGAGGTGGTAGCCGAGATCGATGCGTTTGATCCCGGTTCGGTCCGTGCGGGAGGTTGGAAAGAGGTAATAGGCGCGCAACAGGCGAGAATCTCTGAGGTTATGCGCCTCGTGCATTCGTCGGCGGTATCCCCGGCGCAGACATTCGCCGAGGCGTTCGCTGCCCGGTACATCACGGAGTTCGGTGCGGAAAGACAGGCCGATGGACTGGCCCTTCTTCAGGGCTTTCCAAATGTGTCTACCGATAGGGCGGCGGACCTCTGGACCCTCGGGCGGATCGCCCGGCGATCAATTCCGGTGATGTCAGCTATCGAGTGCGGCAAGCTGCCGGCCGGTA
>JADFRU010000127.1:0-5563 GCA_022561115.1 Chloroflexota bacterium
GCGCGCGTATTCGCAGATATAGCGACGCTGCTCCAGCTCAAAGGCGAGTCCGTATTCAAGATCAGGGCCTACACGCGGGCGGCAGAGGTGTTCGAGCATCTGCCGGAGCCGATTGCGTTGATCGGGCAGGACGAGGATGCGCTGAAAGAGATTCCCGGTATCGGCAAAGCCATCGCAGCGAAAACGCATGAACTGGTGGCCACCGGGAAGCTGGAGTTCTTCGAGAAACTCCGGGGCGAATTCGCCCCCGGGCTGCTTGAGATCATGACCGTCCCGGAGATCGGGCCGAAGACGGCGATGCGCGCCGCAGAAGAACTCGGCATCGAATCGCTGGCTGACCTGGAGGCGGCTCTGCGAGACGGTTCGTTCGCCACGCTCCCACGTGTCGGGGAAAAGAAGGCAGCGAGCATCCTCAGGCGCCTGGAAACCCGGCTTAACCAGTCGGACAGGATGCCCATCGGAAAGGCGCTGCCGATCGCCGAACACGCAATCGCGGAACTGTACAGGGCCGCGCCCGGCGTGCGCCGCCTGACCGTGGCCGGAAGCCTCCGCCGATGGCGCGAGACGGCCGGCGATATCGACCTCCTCGGCGTAGCTGACGACCCGGAGGCCGTCACGTCCGCGTTCGCCAACCTTCCCATGGTCGTAGACGTTCTCGCGCAGGGCGGAACGAAGGCCAGCGTCGTCGTTTCCGGCGGCGTCCAGATCGATCTCAGGGTGACCGGCGAACGCTATTTCGGCGCTTTGCTGCTCTATTTCACGGGCAGCAAGCAGCACGGCATCCGGCTTCGCGAGCGTGCTCAGCGCATGGGACTGTCCTTGAACGAGTACGGGTTGACCGACCGCGAGAGCGGCGATCTCACGACCTTCGAGACGGAAGCGGAGGTGTACGGAGCGCTCGGGCTGCCGTACATCCCGCCC
Organism: Chloroflexota bacterium; assembly: GCA_022561115.1. GTDB lineage: Bacteria > Chloroflexota > Dehalococcoidia > Lucifugimonadales > Lucifugimonadaceae. The sequence continues at coordinate 922 of JADFRU010000127.1, forward strand.
GAAATCCGGGAAGACCTCGGCGAGATCCCCGCTGCGGAAGCGGGGGCGTTGCCGGACCTGGTCGAGCTTGCCGACATCCGGGGCGATCTTCACGTTCACAGCGACTGGTCGGACGGCCAGGCGCCGGTGGAGCAGATGGTGCGTGAGGCCGCCGGTCGCGGTCTTGATTACGTTGCCTTGACCGATCACTCGTCCGGGAGGGGCATCGCTAACGGCCTGTCGCTGGAGCGTCTTGCAGCGCACAACCGGGAGATAGAGGAGGTCGAAGCAAAAGTTGCCGGGCCTCTCGGAATTCGGGTCTTCAAAGGGTCCGAGGTGGATATCCGGGGTGACGGGACGCTGGACTATCCTGATGACGTCCTGGCGGACCTGGACGTGGTGATAGCGTCCGTACACTCCGGCATGTCACAGTCGGCTGACGTGATGACGGCGCGTATCATCAAGGCGATCGAGAACCCTCACGTTACGGCCATCGGTCACCTGACAACGCGCTTCGTTCTGGACAGGCCGCCCGTAGAGGCCGATTTTGACGCCATATTCCGCGCCGCTGCACGTAACGGTACGCTGATGGAGATTAACGCTTCTCCCAAACGTCTGGACCTGAAGGATTCTCACGTGCGTCGCGCTCGTGAGCTCGGCGTGCGCTTCCTGATTAACACCGACGCGCACGAGCCCGAAAACTTTGACTTATTGCGTTACGGTGTGGGCACCGCCCGTCGCGGCTGGGCCGAAAAGCGCGACATACTGAACGCGCTCCCGGTGGCGGAGATTGAACGTTTCCTCGCCACTCCGAAACCACAGCGAGCCGCTTCTGGCATCGGACGGCCGGTTTCCCTATGAACCCACATGGCGAACGCCCGGCCGGTGAGTCCCCAACCGGCGAACCTATCGAGCCGGACGAGTTGCAACCGGTTGAGACCGGCGAAGCGCTGACGGCGGAGGCGGCAGCGACCGACCCGGAAGAGCTTCTCGACCAGTTCCGCGTTGCAGCCACCCGGCCGGACGGGGACTGGCGGCTCGCTCTCATCGAGACGATGGCCCTGTGGCCGCTTGCGAAGGAGCAGGTGGACGGACGTAACTTCGTGTACCTGCTGGCGGGGGAGGCGTTCGACTGGCGAACGCTTGCCGAGCGGATCCTCGCAGCGCCCGACATCCCGGTCCCTCGGGAAGACCGGGAAGCTCTGCTGCTTGATCCGGCTCTTCCGGCCGGCCTCACTGAAGAAGAGTTCCGCAGACTGATCGGCTTTGCCAAGGCCTCTGGCTTTCTCAACTATTTTTACGGCGTGACGGTAGAGCAGGCGATCATGCTGGCGGTGGAAGAGGAGATACGGAAACGGCGTTACGCTCGCGGCTTCGCCCCAAACGATGCGCAATCTGACATGGCGTACGAAATACTTTATGGCGCGATGCGGGACGAACTGGTTGCGGAGTTTGAGATGGACACCGGCGGCAAGGTGAGTCGCAGGCCGCGTGGCCCGGAACGCGCAGAGGGGAACCTCGGGAGCATGGACCATTTCACCTACTGGCTTTTCCAGCGCAGGTTCAAAAATGCCGACCCTGCACGAATCGCCAGCGATACGCGCAAGGGGCTGGAGCAGTTGGAACGAATGCGACTGGCGCAGGTGCGAAAGAACAACAACGAGACGCTCGCCAGCCCGTTCATAGATCTTGGGGACATGCACACGTACAAAGCGCCCCCGCGCTACGCCCGCCGAACGAGGCGGCGACCGGTACGTACCTAGCTGGAATCCGGGTCATGCCGGGAACCCGGGCGGTCGGCGCCTGTGTCGTCGGATGAAAGAGCCCCGGCCCTGGCAGATTGACCCTGCCCGCGGCTCGTGCTAGCGTCGAAACACTTCACATACGTAAACGCAGTGAAGGGAAGTAGTACCGCGAAGGCGAGCCAGAGAGAGCCGGGGATGGTGTGAATCCGGCGCCAGGCCACGCGGGAAGTCGTCCCGGAGCGGCCGGTTTAACCCCGTGGAATATTCAATGCCAGGTGGGATAGGACCGGACGGCGGCAGCCGTTATCAGCATCGAGTGGTCCCTGCCGGAAGAACACCGGCAGTGGCAACAGAGGTGGTACCGCGAGGCGAAACGCCCCGTCCTTTGGAGGACGGGGTCTTTTTTTATCCCGACGCTCTTATTTGATTTCAGGCTCACTGGCAGGATTGAAGATGGCAACAACGGAACCCGGGACGCAACAGAGTTGGGTGAAGCCGATCGACGTGTCGGCTCTACCGAAGCGCTTTGAGCCGGGCGAGGCCGAGCCGCGCTGGCGCGCTCTCTGGGAGCAGTGGGGTATCCACCGTTACGACCCGGCGCGCCCGCGCCAGGAGACATTTGTCGTGGACACTCCGCCGCCGACGGCAAGCGGCTCGCTCCACGTTGGCCACGTGTTTTCGTACACGCACGCGGACCTGATCGTCCGTTACCAGCGGATGCGCGGCAAGAACATCTTCTACCCGATGGGCTGGGACGATAACGGCCTGCCCACTGAACGACGCGTCCAGAACGTGTTCAACGTTCGATCCGACGCGTTCCTGCCGTTCGACGCCGACCTGGAAATCGAACGTGTGGACCCGAAGACGAAGCCGCGCGATCTCCCGCGGCCAACGGTGATCTCACGCCGCAACTTCATCGACCTGTGCCACATCGTGACGGCCGAGGACGAGGTGGCCTTCAAAGACCTGTGGAAGATGCTCGGGCTGTCGGTGGACTGGAACGAGGAGTACACAACTATCGAGGACCGCTCCCGCGCTATCGCCCAGCGCAGCTTCCTTGACCTGTACGAGAAGGGCCACATCTACCAGGTTGAGGCGCCGACGATGTGGGACGTGGACTTCTCAACCGCGGTGGCGCAGGCCGAGGTGGAGGACCGGGAGCGGGACGGAGCGTTCCACGACATCGAGTTCGGGGTCGAGGGCGGCGGCAGCCTGGTGATCTCGACGACGCGACCGGAGCTCCTGGCCGCCTGCGTTGGCATCGCCGCGAACCCGGACGACGAGCGCTACAAGGGGCTGTTCGGCAAACGGGCTGTCTCGCCGGTCTACCGCGTCCCGGTGCCCATCTTCGCGACGGAGCTAGCCGACCCGGAGAAGGGCACGGGTGTCCTGATGGTTTGCACGTTTGGCGATCAGACCGACGTGCAATGGTGGCGGGAGCAGGAGTTGCCGCTACGGCAGGTTCTCGGGCGAGACGGGCGCATTGTGGACCGCAAGTACGGCGACCCCGGGTGGGAGAGCGACGACCCGGAGCGCGCCAACGCCAACTACGCTGAGATCGTCGGCAAGCGGGTCAACCAGGCCCGCCGCATCGTCGTCGAGCAACTGCGAGAGTCGGCGAACGCTGCGTACGAAGGCGGCGGCGCTCCGTTGCAGGGGGAGCCGCGACCGATAAAGCACGCCGTGCGTTTCTTTGAGAAGGGCGACAGCCCGCTTGAGTACCTGACCAGCCGGCAGTGGTTTGTCCGGTTGATGGACCAGAAGGACGAGCTGATCCGCAAGGGCCGCCAGATCAAGTGGCACCCGGAATACATGGGCAAACGCTACGAGGACTGGACGGCAAACCTGGGGCTTGACTGGGCGATCAGCCGCCAGCGTCACTTCGGCGTGCAGTTCCCGGTCTGGTACCGGCTGGACGATCAGGCGAACCCGGTATACGACGACCCGATCCTCGCCGCGCCGGAGACGTTGCCGTTGGACCCGATGTCGGCCACGGCCCCGGGATACGAGGAGTCTCAACGGGGCCAGCCGGGCGGTTTCGCCGGCGAACCGGACGTGTTTGACACCTGGTTCACCAGCTCCCTCTCGCCGCAGATCGTCGGGAGGTGGGGTGAAGATGGCGACAAGATGGCCGACCTGTTCCCGATGGACATCCGCCCGCAGGCACACGACATCATCCGCACCTGGGCGTTCTACACGATCGCCAAGTCGCTGCTCCATCACGACGAAGTCCCGTGGCACAACGTCGTGCTCAGCGGTTGGATACTGGACCCGGACCGCAAGAAGATGAGCAAGAGCCGGGGCAACGTGGTGACGCCGACCGGGATGCTGGAGGAGTACGGCGCGGACGCGGTCCGGTACTGGGCCGGAAGCGCTCGACTGGGAGCCGACACGGCGTTTGACGAGCAGGTGTTCCGGGTCGGTAAGCGCCTCGTGACGAAGCTGTACAACGCCGGAAAGTACGTGCTGTCCCAGGAGGGGCCAGAAGGCGAGATCACGAACGAGCTGGACCTGGCATTCATCGCTGAACTGAGGACCCTGGTAGACCGGGCGACGGCGGCGTTCGATGAGTACGAGTATTCCCGTGCGCTCGAAGAGACCGAGTCGTTCTTCTGGAGCACGTTCACGGACAACTACCTGGAACTGGTGAAGAAACGGGCGCGGTCGGAGGACGACCCGCAGGGAAGGGCGTCTGCGATAGCGACCCTGCGCACCGGCCTGAACGTGACGCTGCGCCTGTTCGCCCCGTTCGTCCCGACCATCACCGACGAGGTCTGGTCATGGGCGTTCGCCGGTGAGACGGGTAAGAAGTCAATTCACGTTGCGGACTGGCCGTCCAGCGCAGAGTTCGATGCGATACCGGCGCCGGCAAACAAACGCTCATTTTCAGCAGCCTGCGACGCGATCGCGGCCGTGCG